>NZ_LDUL01000028.1:0-81634 GCF_001043615.1 Burkholderia sp. LK4 | reverse complement strand
CGAAGCCAAGACCGATGCCCGCGACGCCGCCATCATCGCCGAAGCCGCTCGCTCGATGCCGCATACGCTGCGCTCGCTTCGACTGGCCGACGAGCAGCTCGCCGAACTCACCATGCTCTGCGGCTTCGATGACGACCTCGCCGCTCAGGTCACGCAAACCAGCAATCGCGTTCGCGGCCTGCTACTCAGATCCATCCGGCGCTCGAGCGTGTTCTCGGACCGCGCCTTGACCATCCAGCGGTACTCGATCTGCTTGAGCGCTATCCGTCGCCCGCCGCGCTTGCCGGAACCAGCGAGAAGACGCTCGCCAATCGCCTGACCAAGCTCGCTCCTCGCATGGGCAAAGGCTTAGCGGCCGAGATCGTTCAGGCACTGAGCGAACAAGCCGTGACCGTGCCCGGCACGCAAGCCGCCACCATCGTCATGCCCCGTTTGGCCCAGCAGCTTGCGGCCTTGCGTCAGCAACGCGACGAAGTCGCTGCCGAAGTTGAACGACTGGTGCTTGCTCACCCTCTTTGGCCGGTCCTGACCAGCATGCCGGGAGTCGGCGTCAGGACCGCCGCCAGACTCCTGACCGAAGTTGCCCACAAAGCCTTCGCTTCGGCCGCCCACTTGGCAGCCTATGCTGGCCTTGCCCCGGTAACCCGGCGCTCTGGCTCATCCATCCGCGGTGAGCATCCGTCTAGACGCGGCAACAAGGTACTCAAGCGCGCATTGTTCCTGTCCGCCTTCGCGGCATTGCGGGACCCGATCTCACGGGCCTATTACTCCCGCAAGATCCAGCAAGGCAAGCGTCATAACCAAGCGCTCATCGCGCTCGCACGGCGACGCTGCGACGTTCTGTTCGCCATGCTGCGCGACGGCACCATTTACCAACCCAAGTCAGTCCCTAACGCTTGACGAAACACATAGGGGCACCCCCCCGAAACGTAAGGCAATTGATTGGCGCTGATGCGGGGTCAACTCAATCGACCGGTCACGACGACAAACGGCAAGCGCCGCAAATCAACGATTGCGACTGAGCATCGGAGCCCGATTCCGCCCCTCTCAACTTCTCGGCAATTTCCACCGCCCCCGACACCGCTCTCGACGCACGCAACCGCACAATGCGCACGCGCGTCAGCGCACACTGACGTCGCGCAGCACGCCACCATATCCCGCATACAGATTGCCGTCAGGCAGCAACTGCCGCTGCGCGAGCTGCCGATGCACGACTGGCAGGTTATGGAACGGCATCCGCGCGAACAGGTGATGCTCGATGTGAAAATGAATCGCGTGCGGGCCGAACAGGAACGTCTGCCACGAACGCCGGGCGATCGTGCGCGCGTTGCGGCTCTGGTCGGCACCTGCCGGCAGCCCCGCGTGCTCGAAGATCGCGCGCACCTGTCCGGCGAGCGGCAGCAGCGTGACGGACGGCACGATCCACAACGTGACGTACAGCAGCGGATGTCCGGCCCACGCGAGCGCACCGAACAGCACACCGTTGCCTGCGAGCATCGACACGACCTCCCACGCGGCATACGCGCGCGACTTCCCGACCTTCGGCAACGCATGCGCAAACTCGCCGCGCGCAAGCTTCACGACACTCGTCACGTAGCCGATCCCGCACGCGTACGCGAGCAGGCGGCCGATCAGGCGCCTGCGCGTCACCGGATAGTCGTGCACGCCGAACAGCAGCGCGACGGGATCGTCCGGCTGCATCGGCGCGCGATGGTGCTTCAGATGGCCCGCGCGATACGTACGCAGCGACAGCCACAGCGGGCCGGCCGCGAACAGCTGGCCCAGCGCGTCGTTGACGCGCCGGTTCCGCGCCAGCAACCCGTGCGCGCCTTCGTGCATCATGACCGCGAGCGCCAGCTGGCTGCGCGCGATCACGATCGCGGCCAACGCGTACACGAGCGGATGCGCAAACGCGATCGCAACGGCGAACGCAGCGGCAATCATCAGCCAGTCGCCCGCCAGCGCCGCACCGACACGCGCGGCGCTCACGCGAAACAACGCGGGATCCGGCACGAACCGCGCAAGCTCGGCATTCGGCCCGGCCGGGTGAACGCGGGTATCCATCAAGCGAGCCTCCTGCGCAGCGAACGCCGCTCGACCCACAGCGCACTGACCATCGCGAGCGCCACGCCGCCCAGTACATCGGCGACCGTATGCTGCTTGAGCGTCAGCGTCGACGTGCAGATCAGCAGGCCGACCGTCACGGTCGCGAGCCGCCGCCGGTCCGCCAGCATCCGGCAGGCCAGACACGTCACCGCGACGTGCAGGCTCGGAAAGCCGTTGGCCGCGAGATCGAGCTGCCACATGCGCGCGAGGCGGTGGCGTACGAACGCGTTGCCGATCTCCGCGACGTCAGGCCTCGGCACGGCTTCAGGAAACAGCAGAAAACACACGACACCGAGCACGAACGCGATCAGCACCGCTTCCCTGAACGCGGCGAACGCAGGCGGCCGGGCATACCCGGCGAGCGCAATCACGAACGGAAAGAAGCCGACATAGACGAACCACGACCACGCGATGAACGGAATCCGCGCATCGATCGCCGTGGCGAACACATGGTGCGGCGTGACGCCGCGCTCCAGCAGAAAGAAGATCGCGAGACCGGCCGCCATGCCGAACGTCGCGGCCAGCATCTGCCGGATATCGGGCCGGCGATCGTCACGAAACGACAGCGAATTCATCGTGGCGCCGGCGCCTCGCATCGCGTATCGGAATCGGCCACCTGCGCACACGGACGCAGCGCGAGGAGGCGCGACGTCCATGCGTCCACGCGCGCACGCGCATGCTCGCGGCCGGCGATCGTTCCTGCCTGCGTACCGGGATCGCACATCAGCTCGGCCGCGGCCTGCCCGACTTCCCATCGGAACGCGGCCGCATCGCCGCGCCATGTGACGACGCGGTGCACGAGCTGCAGCTGTGCGGCGCGCGCGGCGTTGCTCGCCTGCTCGGGCTGGTCTGACTGCACGAGCAGGATCGGGCGGCGATACACGCGTGCGATCGACAGCGCAGCCATGCCGGGTGCCGACACGATCAGCGGTGCATGGGCGGCACGCGTCACCCAGTCGGCGTCGACGCCGGTCCAGCCGTCGTGCCCCGCATAGCCCTCGCCCACACGGTGTGCGGCCAGCCCCGCGTCGCGCATGCCGGCCGACAACGCATCGGCGAGCGCGATATCGCGGAAGTGCGGATTCAGATAGACGGCTGCGGCGGCCGGCTTCGAGGCCGGCAGTTCGGCGACGATTGGCACCGGAGTCGGCAGCCGGCAATACGCGTGGGCCCGCCGGACTTCGTCGGCCGCATCGTATGCGAAATCGTGTTCGATGCAGCACCGCGCCGAATCGATCTGCCAGTCGACGATCCGTCCGAAAGCACGCGCCAGCACACGCGGCAGCCGCGCATCGAAATTCGCGGTCAACGCGCGGCGCAGGCTGCCGCCGTACACGTGAACGACGCGGCGCCGCCAGCCCGGCATCGCGCCCATGAACAGCAGCGCCGGATGAAACGAGTCGTTGATCACGAGATCGGCATCGCGGCCGATCGCACGCAGCCGCGCGATGTCGCGCAGCATGCGCGTCGGCCGGAACACGTAATGCGCGACATTACGATCGGTCGCATCGCGCAGCATGTTCTGCCGCTCGTCGAACTGCACCGCGTAGTGACGGGACAGCACGGCTGCGTCGATGTCGAACGCCGCTAGGAACGCCTGCCCCGCATCGGACGTCGTCAGCACGTCGACCTGCGCACCGGCCGCGCGCAACGCATGCACGAGCAGTTGTGCGCGCATCAGGTGGCCGCGCGCGTCGGCCGTCGCGAGATAGACGATCCTCGGCATCATGCGCGCGGACGAAGCGACTGGAGCCAGCCGGCCGCGTACATCGCCAGCGCGCCCGTCACGCCGAAACCGGCTTCGATCGCGCGGATCTCGTCCAGCAACGCGGCGAGCCGCGCAAGCTCGGACGGCGCGACGAGACGGCGCAGCGTGTCCGCGCAGAGCCGGACGTGCCGCGTCTCGTCCGCGAGCACGCGCGAGAGCAGCGGATACAGCGGATGGGCAGCGCCGATCGTCGCGCAGTGGCGCGCGAGCACGCGCATCGCCATCTGCTCCGCACACAGCCCGGTCGCATAGGCCGGCACGAGCACGCCTTGCGCAAAATGCGGCGCATGGCGCTGCGCGAGCCGGCGCCACCGCATGATCTTGCGCCGGCTCAGCCAGTCCGGCTCGTGCGGCGCGGTCGACGGCGCGACGCCGCGTGCGCGCAGCGCTTCGGCGAACGCGGCCGCGTGGCGACGCTCGTCCGCGAGATGCTGCTCGATCCGCGGCGCGAGCCAGTCCGGCGGCTGGCCGGTCCAGTCCTCGTGCAACGCGCACTCGGTCGCTTCCTCGCCGATCAGGTACATGCGCAGCACCCAGCGCTCGCCATGCGTGCTGCGATGAAGCTGCCGGATCGCCGCCCGCTTGATGCGATCGACGAGGTACGCACGCACCCGTGCCGTACCGCGCGGCGCGGGCGCATCGAGACAGTCGAAGCGCCCATCGTGCGCCGCCGTCGGCGACGCGGGCAGCTCGCCTGCCGCGGTCATGCCGGCACACCCCGTGCGGACGCGGATTTCGTCGCGGATGCCGCGGCGGCGGCCGGATCGCGACGCCATCCGAGGATCAGGCCGATGAAGCTTTCCTGCATGAACGCATGCGCGGACGCGGTCGCCCCCGCGAATGCCTCCTCGCGGCCGTTCACGCGCAGATAACCGTTGCCGTCGCGCGCGCCGAATTCGATCCGGTCGTTCTTGCGGAAACCGCGCTCGCGCACGTCTTTCAGCAGCGCACTGCCGTCGAGACCGAACAGGAACAGCTCGCGCTGCGCAACCCACACCGGAATGTGATTGCTCAGTGCGTCGAAACGGATCGACCACGTGCCCGATGCCAGTGCGCGATCGACGTCCGCATCGTGCGGCGCGCTCGACGTGAAGCTCGCGCGCGCGACCGACTTCGTCAGGCCGCCGACGCCGAGTGCGATCGTGATGTCGTCCGCGGACGGCTGCTTCGGATCGGTCGCGCTCACCTTCACGAGATGCCGCGCGAGCCGCGATGCCAGCGACGGATGCGCGAACAGTGCCAGCGTTTCGTCCGGCGTGAGCACGTCGCGTTCGCCATCGCCCTCCTTCACGCGCACGCGATACGGATCGATCCGGACATCGGTGAACGTGCCGTGCACGGGCGCATGAACGTACACGTCACGGTCCCATTTCGCGCCGTCGCGACGCAGCAGCACATGCACGCTCAACGGCACGCGCCGGCCGTCGCGGTCGACGCCCGTGCCCTGAAGCAGCACGTCGCCGAGCACGTCCTTCGTGCGGCGCGTCGCATCGCTCGAGAAGACGATCGCGTGCGCATCGGTATCGATGCTCGCGTGAACGTCGGGCGCATCGAGCGCGACGCGATTGCAGTCGGCGGCGGCCGCGTTCGCGAACGGGCAGCCGCTTTGCGACGCGAAGTGGTAGATCCCGCGCCCCGCGTGATCGACCGGCGCGGCATGGGCGCCGGCGCTGGCGGCAAACAGGGCGATGCAGGCAACACGGGCGGCGAGAGAAGGCATGGTCGTGGTCGGAATGAAGGCAGGGTGCGGCGTGTCGTGGCCGCGCGCGATGCGCGGCGCCGGTTCAATGACGGTGATAGGACAGCGCGTCGAGATCGCGCCGGGCCGAAGCGCGCCCGGCAAGACCGAATCCGCGCGCGAGCGCACCGAGCGTATCGACGGCGGACGCCGCGATCGTGACGCCGACGGCCGCGAGATAACGCATGGCGCCGAGCCGCGGCAACTGCTGGCGATCGAGCGCGCGCAGGCTGTAGCCGAGCCGCATCGCCATCACGCATAACGGGCCGAGCGGGCCGCTGCGTCCGAGCCACTGCCATCCTCGCGGCAGGTACGCGTTCACGAGATACGGCGTCAGCCCGACGCTGTCCTCGCCGCGCATCCAGCGCAGCTTCAGCGATTCGCGATGCGTGTCCGGCAGCCGATGTTCGGTATGCGCGGCCGGCGCGAATTCGACGGCCACGCCGGCCGCCTGCATCCGCAGCCCCATCACCTGGCAGTGCGCGCGATAGACGCCGTCGAGCGGCTCGTAGCGAAATTGAGCGAACACGTCGCGCCGGAACGCGACGTTGTTCGCGTAGAAGTTGCGCGTCGCGCCGGCGCGCAGCGGGCTCGGGAAATACATGAAATCGATCGACGTCAGCGCGATGCCGAGCACGTTCGGCGCATAGCTCGTGCGCCCCGCCACCGCGACGGGTGCATCGCCGGCTTCGCGCGCAAACGGCGCGAGCAGGTGCTCGAGCCAGTCGTCGGCCGGCCGGCAATCGGCATCGCCGAACACGACGATGTCGCAGCGATCCGCGTCGACGCGATCGAACCCGTCGTTCTTCGCATCGTAGTAGCCGGTGCTCGCACCGATCTCGACGAAGTCGATCGGGCGGCCGGCCAGCGCGACGATCTCCGCGCACGCATCGGCCGGCAGCCCGTCGTGCGTGATGATCCATTGCGCGAGTGCCGCGGGCGGCACGGTCTGCTTCGACAGCGCCGAAACGAGGCGCTTCAGGCTATCGACGGCCTGCGCGAGGCCGGCACCGCCGCGCAGGTTGTTCGTTTCCAGCACGAGCGCGGCCTTCGCCGCCACGGCGTGAGCCGCCGCGCGCGTGCGCGGCGAGGTTTTCGTGATGTCCGGCATCCTGAATGTCTCCATCGTCATGCGCGACGGCATGGATGAAACGAATGGGCAGCGAGCCCGCACGCATTGGCGGATGCGGGTCGCCCGCGACCGTCGTCGCAAAACGGGCGGCCCGGAAGGCGCCCGCCTCGCGTGTGGTCACTCCTGGACGGACGGCGCCGATTCGGCGTCGGCATAGCGCGGCTTCGCGTTCTGCAGGTCGCGCGTGTTCTTCTGCACGGCCACCGAGCCGAACAGCGCGAGCACGAACGACATCGCGTAGAAGCCTTTCTCGCTCAATTGCAGCGTCGCATTGAAGAGGCCGACGATCAGCAGCGCGATCGACAGCAGCAGCGCGATCCAGCTGAGGCCGTAGTAGATGCCGGTGACGGGAATGCCTTCCGCGCGGTCGCGCACGCTCTTCTGCAGCGAGATCGCCGCGTAGAGGCCGAACACCAGCACGGTGAAGTAGTAACCCTTCTCGTTGAGCTGCATGCCGGCGTTCCAGAGACCGATCAGGAATGCTGCGAAACCGGCGAGCAGCGCGGCCCACGATGCGGCCACGAACGCGAACGACGGTTGCTGGATGGTGGTCTGGTTCATTGCTTTGCCCTCTCTTTCTTCTTGTTCGAAATCGTTTTCGTTGAACTGCGTTTCGCGCATGGTAGCAGCTTTGGCACGCGGCAAGACGGCTTGCTTGCAGTCTTACGATTCGCGCTGCGCGCGTCGCCAGCGCCCCGGCGTCGTGCCGAGCACCGCGCGAAACGCCTTGCCGAACGCGGCTTCCGACTGGTAACCGACCGCCTGCCCGATCTCCGCCTGCCCGCGCTGCGTGTCCTGCAGCAGCGCGCACGCATGCATCATCCGGATCTGTGCGACGAACGCGCCGACGCTCATTCCGGCCCGCTCGCGGAAATGCCGGGCGTACGTCGCACGCGACATCGCGGATGTGTCGCCGAGCGACTCGACCGTCCACGGCTTCTCCGGTGCCTGCAGGACGGCCTGTACCGACGGGCCGAGCCGCGCATCGGCAGCGAGCGCGAGCCAGCCGGACGGCACGCGCGCGCCACGGCCGTACGCGCGCAACGCATACGCGAGCAGTGCCTGGCCGAGCGCGTTCACAATCGCGCCGGCGCCCGGCTGCCCATTCGACGCCTCGGTACGCAGCACGCTCGTCAGCAGTTGCAGCGGTGCGAACCCCGATGCCTCGCGCAGCCCGACATGCAGCACGTGCGGCAGCGTGCGCATAAGCAGTTCGCCCGCGCCGCGCGCATAGACGAACCGTCCGCACAGCAGGTCCACGCTCGCGCCGCCCGGTTCGGCCGGATCGAGATTCGACTTGACCGGCAGCACCGCTCCGCCGCCGGCGCCGTGTTCGCGCAGCGCCGCAACCGGCCGCGACCGGCCCGCGCCGGCGTCGAGCAGCTCGTGCGCGCCGCCCGCGGGCAGCAGCACGAAATCGCCGTCGGCGAGCTGCAGCGTGCGCCCTTCCGTGGTATGCAGCCGGCACGTCCCGGCCAGCACCAGGTGAAACGCCGCCTCGCCCGGCGGCAGCGGGTCGTGCGGCATCGCGAACGGCCCGCCGAGCAGGCAGCGCACGTCGAGCTCGACATGGCTGCGGCCCAGCGACAGCAGTTGACTCAGGGCATCCATGAGACGATTGCGCTAAAAATTGACACTTTAGCGTATCGAAACCCTCAGCGCGAACGATCAGAATAAGCCTGCATCGCCCGAGATCGCGGCGCCCGCCGCCCTCCTCACCTCTTCTCGAAAAGGACGCATCATGCTGAACTGGAACGAATACCGGAAGGAACTCTCGACGCGTATCGGCGACATCGCCAAACTGTCGCCGGACACGCTGGCCGGCTACAAGGCGCTATCCGGCGCCGGCGCGAAGACCGGCCATCTCGACGCAAAGACACGCGAGCTGATCGCGCTCGCGGTGGCGGTCACGACACGCTGCGACGGTTGTATCGCCGTGCACACGGCCGAAGCGACCAAGCATGGCGCGACGAAGGAGGAAGTGGCGGAAGCGCTCGGCGTCGCGATTGCGCTGAATGCGGGTGCGGCGCTCGTCTATTCGGCGCGCGTGATGGACGCGCTGGGCGACTGAACCCGACGGCCGCGGCGCTGCCGTCGCGTGGCGGCGCCCGGCTGCATGGTTTCATGGCTGCATGTCTGCCCGGTTGCGCACCGCGCACCCGGGCAACTGACGTATGACGATTGGCCAGCGTACCTGCCCGAATGGCTGGCCGGGCGCGCGCGGGCAAGGATGCGCCGCGAAGTCGGCTACCATGCGCGAACGATCCATCGTGAAGGAGCGCTCCATGTGCCGCTGGCTCGCCTATACGGGTAATCCGATCCATCTGGAAACCGTGCTGTTCCGCGCGAAGCATTCGCTGATCGACCAGAGCCTGCATTCGGAGCTGGGGGCGACGACCACCAACGGCGACGGCTTCGGCATCGGCTGGTACGGGCGCCCCGACGAACTGCCGTTCCGCTACCGCTCCGTGCATCCCGCGTGGAACGACCGCAACCTGCGCGAAGCCGCACGCGCGATCCGCTCGCGGATGTTCATCGCGCATATCCGCGCGGCCACCGACACGCCGGTGCAGGAAACCAACTGCCACCCGTTCCGCCACGGCCGCTGGCTGTTCGCGCACAACGGGCTGATCCGCGACTTCCACAAGCTGCGCCGCGACCTGACGATGAAGGTCGATCCCGCGCTGTTCCCGACGCTCGAAGGCTCGACCGACTCCGAACTGATGTTCCGCCTCGCGCTGACCTACGGCCTCGAGCAGATGCCGCTGCCCGCGCTCGAGCGGATGGTCGGCATGGTCGAGGAAACGGCCGCGCGGCATCGCGTGGCCGACCCGCTCAACATGACGATCTGCGCGACCGACGGCGAGCGGATCATCGCGGTACGTTATTCGAGCGAACGGCAATCGCGCTCGCTGTTCCACAGCACGTCGTTCAAGCACCTCCATGAGCTGTATCCGCACAACCCGCGCATCGCCGAAGCCGGCGACGACGCATTCATGGTCGTGTCCGAGCCACTCGTCGACCTGCGCGGCGCGTGGGAGGAAGTGCCGGAGAGCATGGCGATTGTCGCGCAGGGTGCTGATGTGCAGCAGCGGCCGTTCGCGCCGCGACACAAGTAGCAGACGGCACCATTGAAGGCTTCGTAAGGGGATGCCAAACGTATGCGGAAGAACGAATACGCCCGGAAAATAACGGATTACAAACATACCGGCGCGTTACAATTGTCAACGGAAGTCGACGAGACTCCGAACAAAGTAACTGTGCGATCGTCCGTACCTCTAATCGGAAATGACCCAAGATTCCAAGAATTGGCCACCCGTCAGGCCGACGGACTGCGAACCGGCACGTCCTCGTGTGAAACAGAATCGAGCCTTCGTGGTGTGGCTGACCGGGATCTCCGGCGCCGGCAAATCGACACTGGCGAACCTGCTAAAGGAACAGCTCGACGCACGCGGACTTCGCACCTATCTGCTGGATGCCGACCGCTTGCGCGAGGGGCTGAACCGTGATCTAGGGTTCAGCGATGCCGATCGCCACGAAAATATCCGGCGAACTGCCGAAGTGGCCAGGCTGCTGGTGGATGCCGAATTCATTGTCATCGCCGCATTGATCTCGCCCTTTCAGGCAGCGCGTGACAAGGCCCGCACGCGCTTTGACGAAGGCACGTTCATCGAAGTCTTTGTCGACGCTGCATTGGAGGTCGCCGAGGCGCGTGACCCGAAGGGGTTGTATGCGTTGGCCCGGCAAGGAGCCATTCGGCAGTTCACCGGCATCGATTCCGCGTACGAGCGACCGCACTCCCCCGACGTGCACGTCAAGACGGCCGAGACAGGTCCGTTGGAGTGCGTGGACGCGATCATCCGGAAACTGCCGCTGAACGACTGACATCATCGGAGTCAGCCGCCGTCCCTCGGTCTTCGGCGCGCTGCTCGAACGAATGACGATCGTGTCCGCGCGTCGTGCCGATGTTCAGCAGCGGCCGTTCAGTCCACGGCGCAAATCACGTCAGCCGCGACGATCAAACCGCATCCGAACCGAATCAAGTCCGGCGGGCAGTCGGCGCGAACGGCCGCGCGGCCGCGGCAGTGCGGTGAATCCGAGCCGTTCGTACAGTGCGCGGGCCCGCACGTTGCGGGTCAGCACGTCGAGGACGACATCGCGGCTGCCGTCGGCCGGCAATGCCCCCGTGTCCAGCGCGTCACGGAACAACGCGCTGAAGATCCCTGTGCCGCGCTGTCGCTCGTCGGTTGCGCAATGCGCGACGAGAATCTGCGAACGCTTCGGCGCCGGAATTTCCGTTTCGAGAATCAGCCCGCGCAACAGCTGCCCGATCGTGCGGCGCACGCCGAAGAAGCGCGCCAGCGCCCACACGACATGCACGTCGTCGAACATCGTCCGTTGCCCGTCGTGAATCGCCATCACGGCGAGCACGCTGCCGTCGTCAGCGACCGCGACGCGATGCCGGCGCCACGAGAAGCGCCCATGGCGTGACCGGAATGCCTGCTGCAGGAAAGCGATGCAGCGCACATCGCTTTCGCCGAGAAAAAACCCGAATTCCGCCACGCCGGACGCAAACACGAGCGGCCCGCACGACGCCGCGTCATTCGCCTCGGCCGCACGAAACCGCACGCGCTCGCCGGCACGCGGAGCCGCTTGCGCGAACGCGCCGGCCAGCGTCATCCGCTGCGCCCCGCGAGTCGCGACAACACGGCGACCGTCCGGCTGATCTGTTCCGGCTCGTGCGTCGAGCAGATGAAGAAGCGCAGGCGCGCAGCCTTTTCCTCGACGGCCGGATAGAAGATCGGCTGCACGTTGATGCCTTCGTCGAACATCGCATTGGCCCATTGCGCGGCCTTCAGCGAGCTCCCCGTGATCACCGGCACGACCGCGAACCCGGCACTCGTGCCGGTATTCAGCCCGGCGGCGCGCGCTTCGTTCAGGAACTGCCGCCCGCGCGCCTGCAGTCGCGCGACGCGCTCCGGCTCGGCCTGCAGGCGCTCGAGCGCGGCCAGCGACGCTTCGGCGAGCGTCGGCGCCAGCCCGACGCTGTACAGGAAACCCGGCGCCAGATGGCGCAGCATGTCGACGAGCGGCTGGCAGCCGGCGATGAAGCCGCCGCAGCCGGCCAGCGTCTTGCTCATCGTGCCCATCCACATGTCGACCTGGTCGGGCGCGACGCCGCAATGCTCGCGGATGCCCTTGCCGGTCGCGCCGAGCACGCCGAGCGAATGCGCCTCGTCGACCAGCAGGAATGCACCGTGGCGCGTTTTCACGTCGACGAAGCGCTGCAGGTCGGGGAAATCGCCGTCCATGCTGTACAGCCCTTCGATCGCGATCAGCACGTGCCGGTATTCGCGGCGCACGCGCGCGAGCAGTTCGTCGAGCGCCTGCCAGTCGTTGTGCGCGAAGCTCAGCCGCTTCGCGCCGCTCAGCTGTGCGCCCTGCACGATGCTGTTGTGCGCGAGCGCATCGTGGACGATCAGGTCGCCCGGGCCGAACAGGGCGCCGATCACGGTCACGTTCGTCGCGTGGCCGCTCACGAACGCGACGCAGTCGTCGGTCTCGTAGAACGTGGCCAACGCGCGTTCGAGATCGCGCTGCACCGGGCGTTCGCCCGCGACCATCCGGCTCGCCGATGCCGACGTGCCGTACCGGTCGATCGCGGCTTTCGCGCGCGCGGACACGTCCGGATCGCCAGCCAGGCCGAGGTAGTTATAGTTCGCGAAGTTCAGGTATTCGCGTCCGCCGATCTGCGTCGTCGCACCGGCGACGCCGTCGTGCACGCGGAAAAACGGCGAGTCGACGCGCAGCTTCTCGCCCATCTCGCGCATGATCCGGACCTGCTGATACTGCGGCATCGATTCGAAGCGGCTGCGCGCCGATGCGGTCTGCGCTGCCTGCGTGCCGGGCACGCCCGGTGCCGCGGCAGCATCCGTCGCGCGCTCCAGCTGCCGTTTCAGCGCTTTCGCCGCCAGTTGCTGGCGAAGATGCTCTCCCAGTGCCATTGCTTCCTTCGCTTAATCTCGAAAAGACGCTATGTTACGCCGCGCGTCATGAAAAGACGTGGTGTCACGCGTCGGAAAACTCGGCCCACTGCCACGCGTCGGGCGCGGCCAGCAGCGCGTCGACCAGCCGGAAATTCATCTCGTGGCTCGGCCGCAGCGCGCTCACGCGCGCCAGCAGCGGCGCGCCGGCCAGCGCGAGATCGCCGACCAGGTCGAGCACGCGGTGCCGGACGAATTCATCCGGCAAGCGCATCCCGCCCAGCACGCGGCTGCCGACGATGGACGCGGTGCACGACGGCCGTGCGCCGCGCAGGATCGGCACGCCGCGCAGATAGCCGGCGACGATCGCCGGCACGGCCCATTTCACGCGCCCGTACGAGCGCGACGGCGCGATTTCGGTTTCGAATGCGGCCGGCGTCAGCGCACCGTCCCAATGCATGTCGCCGAAGCCGCGCAGGTCGTTGCGCACGCTCAGTTCGTAACGCGGCGCCGGCTCGACCCGCATTTCGCGCCGCTGGTCACCCTCGCCATCCCCGACGACGACGGGCCGCAGCACGCGGATGAAGCGTTTCGGCGCATCGAGCGCGACCCGGCCGCACGCGCGGATGGCATCCACCCACGGCGTGGCGCTGCCGTCGAGAATCGGCACTTCCTCGGCGTCGATCTCGACGATCGCGTGATCGATCTCGCATGCGAGCAGCGACGCGAGCAGATGCTCGATCGTGCGAACGCCGACGCCGTCGGCATTGCGCAGCATCGTGCAGAGCGGCTGGGCGCGGCGCAGCGCGGGATCGACCGGCAGCGTCGCGAGCGTGCGTCCCTGCGCGACGCGACGGAACACGATTCCCGTCACGCCGTCTTCCGGCCGCGCGGGCAGGATCCGCACCCCCACCCGGCGCCCCGTGTGCAGCCCGTGACCGTCGATCGCCAGCGGACCTGCCAGCGTGCCCTGGCGCGTCGCCCAGCCGGACGGCGCGCTCATCGCGCGACCTCCAGCGTCGGCGACACCTGGCCCGCCACGGGCGCCGCCCGCGTATCGAGCATCGCGCGCGCTTCGCCTTCGATCGCGTGTTTCGCGGCAAGCGCCGCGACGGCCTCCTGAGCGGCATCGGTCGCCGCCCCGGCGTCGGACGCATCGGCCGACGCGCCGATCGAATCGACGATGCGTCCGGCCAGCGTCGTCACCGACGCGCCCTCGGCAATCGCCATCACCGACAGCTTGACCTCGAACGCTTCCTCGACCGCCAGGCCGAGTTCCATCCCCATCAGCGAATCCATGCCCATGTCGAGCACCGACTTGTCGAGCGCGATGCGATCCGGCGTCATGTGCAGGATCCGCGCGATCTGCGCCTGCAGCGTCCGGGCAACCAGCGCGATCGCTTCGTCGCGCGGCAGGGCCAGCACTTCTTCCCGCAACTGCGTGCCGCCGTCGCGCGCATCGCCGCCCTTCGCATGCGATTGCAGCAGCGAATACCGGCGTGCCTTCGCGGCGGGCATCCCGCGCGCCACGGCATGCCAGTCGAGCCGGACCACGGCTTCGCCCGCCGCGCCCGCGACCAGCGCGCGCTCGAGCGCGGCCATCGCCTCGTCGGACGTGATCGATGCACCGCCGATCCGCGACTGCAACGCCTCGCGCGTATCCGCGTGGCGCGCGAGGAAGCCGACGTCCTCGAGCGGGCCCCACGCCATGAACGTGCCGGGCAACCCGGCCGCGCGGCGATGTTCGACGAGCGCCTCGAGGAAGGTGTTGGCCGCGACGTAGTTCGACTGCCCCGGATTGCCGAGATAGGTCGTCGCCGACGAATAGACGACGAACAGGTCGAGCGGCAGCGCGCGTGTCGCGCGATGCAGGTTCCACGCGCCGGCCACCTTCGGTGCGAGCACCGCGGCCATCCGCGCATCGTCGAGATTGCGCACGAGGCCGTCGTCGATCGACATCGCGGAATGCAGCACGCCCTTGAGCGCGCTGCCGCGCCGCACGATCGCGGCAATCATCGCATCGACCGCCGCGGCATCGGTCACATCGCACGAAACGACATCGACCGTGACGCCGAGCGTCGCGCGCCAGCGCTCGACCTCCTCGCGGGCCGCACCGGCAAGCTCGCCGGAACGGCTCGCCAGCGTCAGCCGGCGAGCGCCGCGCTCGACCATCCAGCGCGCGCTCGCAAACCCGAGCCCGCCCGTGCCGCCGACCACCAGGTACGTGCCATGCGGATCGAGCGCGAGCGAGCCCGCGCGCGTGACGCCGCGCGTCGGGGCCGGCGTGCCGGACGGATAGGTCACGAGTACCTTGCCGATCTGGCGCGCCTGCTGCATGTAGCGGAACGCATCCTCCGCCCGTTCGGCGGGGAACGCGCGATACGGCAGCGGATGCAGCACGCCTGCGGCGAACAGCGCCATCACTTCGCCAAACAGGCGTTCGGTCAGCTCCGGCAACGCACCCATCAACTGGTCGGCATCGATGCCGAAATAGCTGATGTTGTTGCGGAACGGCCGCAGCCCGATGTGGCTGTTTTCGTAGAAATCGCGCTTGCCGAGCTCGAGGAAACGACCGAACGGACGCAGCGTGTCGATGCTGCGCACCATGGCCTCGCCGGCGAGCGAATTCAGCACGATGTCGATGCCCTGCCCGCCCGTCAGCACGCGAATGTCGTCGGCGAACGCGAGGCTGCGCGAATCGAGCACGTGGTCGGCACCGAGCAGGCGCACGAACTCGCGCTTCTCGTCGCTGCCGGCCGTCGCGAACACTTCCGCGCCGAAATGGCGTGCAAGCTGGATCGCGGCGATCCCGACGCCGCCCGCGCCGCCGTGCACGAGCACGCGCTCGCCGCGGCGCAGCCGCGCGAGTTCGACGAGTGCGTAATACGCGGTGAAGAACGTGGTCGGCACGGTCGCGGCTTCCTCGAACGTCAGACGCTCGGGTTTCAGCGCGATCGCTTGCGCGCGCGTCCTGACGCGCGTCGCGAACGAGGCCGGCGCGAAGCCGAGAATCGCATCGCCCGGCGCGAATGCCGTCACGGCACTGCCCACGCGGACGACGCGGCCGGACAGCTCCATGCCGATCGTCGCGCCCGCGAAGCCGGTCTCGACCGCCTCATCGGACAAGAGCCCCATCGCATACATCACGTCGCGGAAATTGAGGCCGGTCGCAACCGGCTCGATCTCCACCTCGTCCGCGCCCAGCGCGCTTTCCGGCAACGCGAACCATTCGAGATTGCGCAACGAGCCCGGTGCATCGAACGCTAGCACGGCCGCACGCGCGATCGCGCCATCGCTGCGGGCTGCGGCCTGCGCGGCCGTCAGCATGCGCGGCACCAGACGCCCGTGTGCGCCCAGGACGACTTCTTCCTCGACCGCCGAGCCGGTCAGCTCGCGAATCAGCGCATCGGGAATCCCGTCCACCGCGCGATCGACGTCGATCAGGCGGCACGCGAGTTCGGGATGCTCGTTCGCCAGCACGCGACCGAGGCCCCACAGCGTTGCCTGTTCCGGATGCGCATTCGCGGCCCCGGCGAACGGCGCGCCGCCGCGTGTGACGACAGTCAAGCGCGTGGCCGCGTTCGGCTGCGCGCCGAGCGCGCGGACGAGCGCCGCCAGCGCGATCGCGCCGTGACGCTGCGCAGCCATCAGGCCGTCGCCCGTCGCCGATTCGGCCAGCGGCGTTTCCGGTGCGCAGAACACCACGTGCGCCGGCTGCCCGGCCGGCAACGACGCAATCGCGTCGGCTGCATGCGCGATGTCCACGATGTCGGCCGGATAACCCGCGCGCGCCAGCGCGTCGGCCAGCTGCCCGCCGAAACCGTCGGCGGCACCCGGCGCGTGCATCACGAGCCATTGTTCGTTGCGTGCGAGCGTACCGAGATCGCTCGAGTCGTCGGTGCGTTGTGCAGCAGCGGCGCTCGCTGGGTTGCGCGCGATGACGAACGTCGGCGTACCGTCCAGATCGAGCGATTGCTCGACGTGCCGCACGACGTCGACGTAACCCGCGCGTGCGAGCGCTGCCTCGAGATCCGCCGGCGCCAGCGACGCGGGGGCAGCGGCTTCCGTCGACGTTGCCTGCGAGGCGAACACGATGTCGGAGAAGCGGCCGTGGCGCGACTCGGCCAGCAGCAGCAGTCCGCCCGGCGCCAGCCACGACCGCATCGCATTCAGTGCATCGACCACATCATGACGATCGCTCAGTGCGCGGTTCGCGACGATCAGGTCGTAAGGCCCGGCGTCATCGGCCGACAGCGACAGCCGCTCGCCCGACTGCAGCGCCACTGTGCGCACTACCGCTTCCGCATCCGTGTCGAAACCGGCCAGTTGGCCGGCCGTCGCCGCGATCGTGTGGTCGCAGCGCGCGGCAGCGAGATGCATCCCGAGCGTCTGCAGCACGTCGCCGTCCGTCGCGCCGAGTTCGAGCACGCGCAGCCGGCGTGCCGGCTGCCATGCATCGACCGCCTGCTCGACGCTTGCGGTCAGCAACGCGTGCACGTGCTGCCACGTCGGCGACGCGGCAAGGAGCTGCTCGACCAGGCTGTGCCCGGTCGGCGACAGCAAGCGGGCACCATCCTTCGCGCCGCCCAGCACGTCGGGCAACGCCGCGCCGCAATGCGCGAGCAGCGTCAGTTCGGCCACGTGCCCCGGCGATTCGGCCAGCAACCCGCGCCACAGCTCGTCGAGCGGCGGCAGCGCCGCGCACGCTGCGTCGTCGCGCACGAGCAGCGCGCCGTCGCGATGAGCGAGACCATCCTCGACCAGCATGTCGGCAAGACGCGCGGCCAGCGCCGCACGCCCCGCCGCCGGCTGCCACGTGCCGGCGAATGCGCCGAGCGCATCGAACGCGCGCAGCGCGTAGAGGCTCGCCAGCACGTCGAGCAGCGGCAGGATTTCGGTCAGATGCTGCGTCCGGCGGACGTCGTTACCGGTTGCGTCCAGCCGCGCGACGGCCTGCGCAAGCAGCGCATCGGGGGCCGGCAAACCGGCTGCATCGACGTCGCCCGGCAGCGGCATGTCTTCAAGGCGATAGACGAAGCGCGCAGGCAGGTTCTGACGACGGCCGACGAGATCGACGCGCCGGAACCGGCAAGCGCCGAGCCGCGCGACGATCGCGCCCCGCGCGTCGAGGAATTCGAAATGCGCAACGATCGAATGCGGGCTGTGCCGGTCGATCTGCACGCGCACCCGCTCGACCGTGTCGCCGCGCAGATAGTCGACCCGGCCGATCTGCACCGGCACGTACGCCGGATGCTCGCCTTCGCGTGCGTGCGCCGCCAGCAAGGCGAACAGCGGATGAAACCCGCTGTCCATCAGCGCCGGATGCAGCAGATACGCGGACAAGGCCCGCGCATCGCCGCATGCGGCCGGCGCGACGACGTCCGCCAGCGCCTCGCCGTCACTCGCGGCAACCCGCACGGTGCGAACCCAGCGGAACGCCGGCCCGTAGCCGAGGCCGATGGCCGCGGTGTTTGCGTACAGCGTGTCGCCGTCGGCCGCGGGCAGCGCGAGCAGACGATCGAGCACGGCGGACGGCACGACGCTCGTATCGCCGAGCGCGTTGCCGCTTTCCAGCATCCGCCCCGTCACGTTCAGCGTCCACGCGCTGTCGGACATCCGGTCGCGCGTCTCGATCGTGAAGGTCGCGGTGCGCGGCTCGATCACGAGCCGGAACAGTTTCGCCTGCTGCGGCTGGAATACGACCGGCGTGCGGATCTCGACGTTTTCGAGTGCCGCATCCGGCGTATCGAAGAAGGTCCGTGCCGCGGCGAGGGCCATTTCCACGTAACCCGCGCCCGGGAACGCCACGCCGCCGTCGACGACGTGATCGGCCAGCATCGGCAGCTTCGCCGGATCGAGCTGGTTTTCCCACGCGAATGCGTGCTCATGCAGACGATAGCCGAGCAGCGGATGCTCGCGGCGGCGATTGACGAGGCCGTACCCTTCGACGGTCGGCGTCAGCCAGAAGCGGTCGCGCTGCCACGGATAGGACGGCAACGCAGCACGCGATTGGCCCGGCGCAAAGCGGTCGGGATCGACGCTCGCGCCGTGCGCGATCGCCGCGAGAATCGCCTGCCGCAGCGTCGCCGCGCTGCCGTGACCGCGCTTGAGCGTCGGCAGCGCCGTGCCGGTTGCGCCGGCGGCCGTGAGCGCCTGCTTCACGTACGTACGCAGGATCGAATGCGGCGAAACCTCGACGAACAGTCGCACGCCCTGCTCGATCAGATGCGCGATGCCGTCACCGAAGCGCACCGGCTCACGGATATTGCGCCACCAGTAGCGCGCATCGAGCTCGGTGCCGGCAAGCGCGCCGCCGGTCACGGTCGACACGAACGTGCCGTTGCCCAACTGCGGCCGCAGGCTCGCCAGTTCGGCCAGCACGACCGGCTCGATGCGATCCATGTGGCTGCTGTGGAACGCGTAGTCGAGATCCAGCATCTGGAAGAACTTGCCGCTGCCGCGCAGCGCCGCCTCCAGTGCCTGCAGCCCCTGCAGCTCGCCCGCGAGCGTCACCGCATCGGGGCTGTTGATGCCGGCGATCTCGACACGGCGCGCAAGCCCGTGGCGCGCGATCAGTTCGCGCGCCGCTGCATCGCCGATGCCGATGGCCGCCATCCGGCCGCTGCCGCGCGTCATCGCCTGCGCGCGGCTGCGGATCTTGATCACGCGCACCGCATCGGCGAGCGACAGCGCGCCCGTCACCCACGCCGCCGCAATCTCGCCGACGCTATGGCCGATCGCTGCGTCGTAACGCATCCCGTGCGCATCGATCACGCGGATCATGCCGACCTGGATCGCGAACAGCAGCGGCTGCGCGTTCTCCGTCGCGGCGAGCCATTCGGCGCCCGCGCCGGCCAGCCATTCCGCGCTCGGGCCACCGCGCATCACGTCGACCAGCGACGGGCTGCCGTCGGCGCACCACAGCGCGTCCACTTCGTCGAGCGCCGCGCGGAAGACGGCATTCTCGGCATAAAGCTCGTTGCCCATCCCGACCCACTGGCAGCCGTTACCCGAGAAGACGAGCGCGGTGCGTGGCGTGTCGGCCGGGGCCTGGCCGGTCGCCACGCTGGCGGGCAACCCTTCCGGTGCCGGCTGGGCCAGCGCCGCGAGTGCCGCACGGCCTTCGGCCACGTCGGCCGGCGCGACGATCGCGCGATGCTCGAGCCATTGACGACGACGTGCGGCCGCGGCGGCAAGCGCCTGCCAGTCGCCGCCGTTGTCGAGCATCGACAGATAGCGGCCCGCGAGCGCGCCGAGCGCATTCGCGCTGCGCGCGGTCAGGACGAGCGGAGACAACTGCGCGTGAGTCGGCTCGGGCGCGGCCGCCGACGCCTCGTTTGCAGCCGGCGCCTCGGTCAGCACGACGTGTGCGTTCGTCCCGCCGAAGCCGAACGAGTTGACGCCGACCGTCAGCGGCGCGTCGCCTGCGTCGAGCGGCATGAAGCGATCGACGACACGCAGACGCCCACCGTCGAAATCGATGCCAGGATTGGGCGTGACGAAATGCAGCGAGCGCGGTACCGCGCGATGCTTCAGGCACAGCACGGCCTTCAGCAGCCCGGCCATGCCGGACGCCGTTTCGAGGTGGCCGATGTTGGTCTTCACCGAACCGATGAGCAGCGGACGATCGGCCGGGCGCTCGCCCGACACGACGTCGATCAGCGCACGCGCCTCGATCGGATCGCCGACCGCCGTGCCGGTGCCGTGTGCCTCGAGATACGCCAGGGACTGCGGATCGATGCCCGCGCGCGCGTAGACGCTGCGCAGCAGCGATGCTTGCGCGGCCGCGCCCGGCACGCTGATACCGCCCGGCGAGTGGCCGACCGAGTTCACGCCGGAGCCGGCGATCACCGCATGGATCGTGTCGCCGTCGGCGAGCGCGCGATCGAGCGGCTTGAGCAGCACGAACGCGCCGCCTTCCGAGCGGACATAACCGTCGCCGGTTGCATCGAACGCGCGGCAACGGCCGCGCGGCGACAACATCGACGCCTTGGAGAAGCTGACGAAACCGAACGGATGCAGCAGCAGGTTGACGCCGCCCGCGAGCGCCACGTCGGCTTCGCCGGACTGCAGCGCCTTGACGGCCTGGTGGAGCGCGACGAGCGACGACGAGCAGGCCGTATCGACGGACATGCTCGGGCCGCGCAGGTCGAACAGGTAGGACACGCGGTTCGACGCGATACTCAGGGTGTTGCCGGTCGCCGAATACGGATCGATCACGTTCAGATCGTCCATGTTGCGGTTGCCGTAATCCATGCTGGCGGCGCCGACGAAGACGCCGCAGTTGCTGCCGCGCATGTCGGCCGGGCGCACGCCGGCGTCCTCGAACGCTTCCCACGCGAGTTCGAGCAGCAGGCGCTGCTGGGGGTCCATCTGGGCCGCTTCGCGCGGGGAAATGCCGAAAAATGCGGCATCGAAGCCGGCGACGTTGTCGACGACGCCGGCCGAGAACGTGTAGCTCTTGCCCGGTTCGCGCTTGGACGGGTGCTGGTAGAAATCGGTGCCGAAACGGTCGGCGGGGATTTCGGTCACTGCGTCGCGTTCGTCGCGCAGCAGTTGCCAGAAGTCGCCAGGGTTGTTTGCCCCCCCGGGAAACCGACACGCTATCCCAATTATTGCAATCTTACTGTTCATCTCTTATGTCGCTTTCTCGGATGCGCACGGATGCTCCGCACGATTTCCGTGATCTTGTACCACATGCAGCAGTGCCGCTCCGAGCTCTTCAGCCGCCAGATTCCTGCATTCGGGGGTATCTGTGCTGTAATTCCGCCAAATGAAGTAGTCGCTGTGTTGCGGATTAACGCCCAACTTTTCGAATACGTGAGGCAGTGCCGGAACGTGGTCGCCGTAAAAGCAAACGACCGTTTCACGATCGCTGGCGCGCAAATGATCGAGCAAGCGCCCGATCATTGCATCGGCGTTTTCGATGTGCCGCAAGTAAGCCGTCAGGTCGCGCCAGGGCGCGTCTTCGCCGAGAGTATGCCTTGAAGACGATTCGCCGGGTAAAACCTGCTCGAGGTGCAGCGGGCCATGGTTCTCCATTGTCATCGCGAAGATGAACCGCGGGCGGTCGCGCGGCGCATCGAGCGCGGCGATGATCGCATCTGTTACGGCCTCATCCGAAATATACGGGCCGCAACGGCGCGCCGCTGCAAAATGTTCGATATCGAGAAATCGCTCGAATCCAAGCATTGGGAACACGCGCTTCCGACCGAAGAAATCGGCGTAATACGGATGTATGGCGAGGGTTTCGTAATTTCCACGCGAAAACCAGCGCGCAAGAGATGCGCAAGCATTACGCACGAAAGCGTAAGGATAGAAACGCGCATATCCTAGCGATGCTTGCGGCAGGCCTGTCAATACAGCAAACTCGGTGCGCATCGTGTTCGCCCCCCAAGCCGGCACGGACAACTTCCCGTGTAACACCGATTCGTTGCGTGCGAGATCTAGGCGGCTGTATGCGGATGACTCAAGCGCACCGCTGATACGACGCATGTCGAAATACGATTCGCTCTGGATCAAGATAACGTCCTGATGCCGGCGCGCGCCTCCTGTCGCATAGGGTCCTGTCATGAGCGAGCGCTTGAAATGCGCCAGTGTCGATGGACGCAAGCCGTTCAGCAAATACGCAACAAATACTGCAAAAAAGCCGTTCCTTGCTTGATCGGTATCCAGTTCGAGTGTCAGCGCCAAGCGCGCAGCAAGCAACTGCCCGGCGAAAAGCGATGCAACAACCAGCGACCACGCCGCAACACTGAAACCTGATGC
Source organism: Burkholderia sp. LK4 (assembly GCF_001043615.1). Classification (NCBI taxonomy): domain Bacteria; kingdom Pseudomonadati; phylum Pseudomonadota; class Betaproteobacteria; order Burkholderiales; family Burkholderiaceae; genus Burkholderia; species Burkholderia sp. LK4. Next base: position 59,138 of record NZ_LDUL01000028.1, on the reverse strand, counting down.
AGACGGTCGCTCGACGATGAAACCGCACACCACGATCAAAATCCCGCCTGCGATGGCGGCGACCTTGCCCAGGCTTAAAAACGGCAGGTACAGTCGCGGATGCGAAAACAGCTGACTGAAAAGGCTGAGATCGGTAAAGACAAACGGTTCACGCAATGACTCGTACTTTGCATTGCTGACTGCTGCGACGAGACCGATGAGCGCAACCGAAACACAAGCTGAGATGATCGGACGTAACGTGACGGCCAATACGATTCCGAAAACGAACGATACCGCAAGAATATGGAGCATCAACGCTGCTACCGGACGACGCCACCCTGCTCGCGGCATCGCTATCCTGTCCGGCACGAACGATAGTCCTGCTGCAACAACAAGTGTCAACGCGATTCCACCGTTCAATTGACACGCTCCTCGCGTGGCAGATAAGACAAGCGATCAAGAATCGCGTCGGCCACCTGGACCGGAAGTATCGTCAACAAGCGCATCCCCACGGACAGCAGCCTTGGAAAAGCAATTTCGGCGCGCCCGACAGCAAGCTTGCGGAGAATGTGGGCCGCAGCCCGATCTGCACTCCACATGAATGGCCTATCGCCAGGAAACGCATCGCTCATCGCAGTACTCACGAAACCGGGAAGAATGACGGTCATCCCGACACCGTCCCGAGCCAGAAGCGGTCGCACCGAATCTCCATATGCCTTGATTGCAGCCTTGCTCGCGCAGTATGCCGGCGAAATCGCCATTCCGCGGAGCGACGCCAAAGAACTGACCATCGCGATACGCCCCTGCTTACGCAAACGCATCCGGTCAAGCACCGGCAGCACTGTGTACATTGAGCCGTAGAAGTTTGTGTCGACAACGGCGCACGTGCGATCCAGCCCCTCCCAGTCGCCCGCTGACGCGAGCGTGCTCGCGATCCCCGCATTCGCGATCAACAGATCGATAGGATAGCGATTGTCAAACGCGACCAACCAAGTACCAATTGCCGCGGCATCACGAACGTCGACCGCACCAGTCAGCACCTCTGCCCCACGCGCTCGACACCCCTCGGCAGTCACTTCAAGTTCCGCCGCATTGCGGGCGACAAGCCCCAGCACGCAACCCGGCTGCGCATAGGCGAATGCGAGCGCCCGGCCCAAACCTGCGCTTGCACCGGTGATCACGACTCGCTGCATCGCCGCACTAGACATGCGAAGCCTCCAGTCGGCGCACCGTTCCAGAAACGGCCATGGCGATCCCTCTGCGCGTATAAAAATCACCGTTGATTTGGGTGTGGTGAATCACGTAGTTAAGAAAAGCTTGATAGAGTGCCATATCTGGCGGCTCAGCCTCGCTCCAGAACGAGTGCAGCCCTTGCTGCCACGTGAGCCCCGGGATGTCATAAATTGCGTCGCCCAGCGCAATAAGCGGACGCCGATGATGCAAAGCCGAAAGCCCCACGGTGCTGTTGACCAAGACGACGCCCAGCGCATGATCGAGCAGGGTCGGCAAATGCCCGGCGTCGATAAAGCGCAGCCGGGGTTCGATATCGAGTTCCCGGGCAAGCGATTGTGCATAGCGGCGATAGTCGATCAGCCCCGTGTCAAGCGGATGATTCTTGATCACCAAGCAGCTCCCAATCGGCGCGTGCGAAGCAAATGACCGCATGACCCGCTCAATCGCGTGTCGAACCCCGTCAAATTCGGAATGTATGACGATCTGCGTATCCGAGTTGAGCTGAAGCGGAAACAGATAGTATGGCAGCCTCGACTCCAGCAACCCCCGGGTCACCTCGTCCGCATGTCGATGTTGCCACCGCGATTTCAACGCACGCGAGGCAAGTCCCGCGTACTCTACGAAGCCATTTTGGGGTCGGTGGCTTCGATAGTGCGGGAAGCGGAACGCATACAGCGCATTCGCGAGGCGATAGCGGATATCGTGAAACGCCCGCTCACGCAAGTTGTAGCCGGTCTCTTGTCCAGGCGCACTGGCAGGGATCTCGGCGCGACGCTCCAGATACCACGCCGGATCACGCGGTAGTAGCGAGCGGCCGTTGACTCCATGCTGTTCGAGCGTGAGCCAATTCGGACGCACGTAGCCCTCTTCGAACACACGCACGCCAACGCCAGCTTGCTTCGCGACAGCATGCACCGGGCGGTGGATGGGCCGACAATCCCCGAACATCAACACATCGGTAAATTCACCACCAGCCAAAACTTCCGAGTACCAGTCCGGCAGCAGCTCCGACGACGACGTAAAATTCCAGGCATCGCCCCCACCACCATACAAGGCATCTCCGCCGCAAAAATTCACTCGGCGGACAGTGTGCCCACGCTCGGTCAAGGCAACCGCAAGGCGCCCGAAAAACGGCGAAGCCGTACCTTGCAAAAGCAAAAAGGAACGTCGCATGCGGTAAAGCAACGGGAAGTAATGTAAGTTGTAAGCAGAACAGCCAGCAGCCTACCGAGGCAGATCCGTAGAATCATGCGGTGGCCGGCAGAAATTTTATGTTCCGTTGGCAAAATAGACCGCGCAAGGCGGTTGCAATATACAACATTGCGGGCCAAACGAATACCACTTGGTCCGAAATTACAACACGAAAACCACCATCAATTAAGGTAGCGCAGTCACAACAACATCACTATAATATTGCGCCCTTGCCGCGCACGGTGCCGTACTGCCTCCCCCTGAAAACTCGAGGCACTTCGCAAGCGTTATTCGCGCCCACACTTTACGAGCGAGGGCGCCCACGAAGTGCAAGCTCGGTGTTCGCCCGAGCCTGGCACATTTAACACATTCCGAGCACACCACCCAGCGATCCCGCCTACAATCTCCCCAACTCAATTTCAAGGTGGGGACAGTTGACCATGCCCCCCCCTCGCACTCCTTAGCACGTACGCGCCTGCCCTGGTCGCGCCAAACGCATCGGCATTTAGAAATGAGTCAAACGAACCCACCCGACACACCGCAACGGCGCGTTTTACTGGAAATGCGCCCAGCCCTCGACGGCTTCGCCGGTATTCCGCAGGAAACCCGACTCCTGTTCCGCAATCTGGCGACCAGCCACTTGATCGAAATCGCAGGCCTGCTTCAGACATCTCTACGATTTCTCAGCCCCGGAACCACCCTCCCCCAAAACGACAATGACGACAGCTCGCATCCGATCAGCGAGCGACTCAATCAATACTCCAGAATAATCGTCAGCCTGGATACGAAGCCGAACAACCAGTTGCTGAATGAAATCGAGCTCTATCTGAAGCGCAGGAAAGTCGCGTACGGACTGATGCTAAAGACTGCGCTGCTTGGTGGGCGCAACAAGATCCCGCTTACACACTTCGATTCCCGTCACTTTGAGGAATACGTGTGGCATGCCCTGTTCAGCAAAACTTTGCCGGCCGAGGATTTTTCACGCGTCACGCTGCGCCCATTCCGGGTCTGCACGATCCCATGGAACATAATGCAGTCAGCTGGATTGTTGTCTCTCAAATGGCGGAAGCGTGCCGTTTATCCGACAATTGACACCGCCGGGCACGACATCTTTATCGCACAGACACCATATCCAGGCAGGGTCGCACCGGGCACGAAGCTAGTGATCAGATACCACGACGCCCTACCGATCTTCATGCCACACGCGTTCGCGAACAAATCGCGACACCAGGCAACACACTTTCGCGCCTTGGCCGACAATGTTGCGCAGGGAGCTTATTTTGCATGCGTGTCGGAGGCTACCCGCCAGGATTTACTAAGTGCATTTCCGGAACTTGAAACGCGCAGCATCACGATCCCCAACATGGTGTCGCACCATTACTTTTCAGAGGACTCGCCAACAAGCCGCGTCGAATCCATAGTCAGAACGAGACGCAACACCAATATTAGCGACATTCCATTCCGACCCCCATCAGGTGTACCGTTTCGCTATCTATTGATGGTATCGACGCTTGAGCCACGGAAGAATCATGCATTGCTGATATCCGCGTTTGCAGCACTACGAGCCTCCGTCGATCCGGAGTTGAAGCTCATAATTGTTGGCAGTGTCGGATGGGATGCAGAGCCAATCATCCGGGATATGCAGCCCTGGATCGAACAGGATGCGATCTACTCACTGGAGAAGGTTCCGGCCGATGAACTAAGGGTACTTTATCGCCATGCGGCTGTAACAGTCTGCCCGAGCGTAGCGGAAGGTTTCGATTTTTCGGGCGTCGAAGCAATGCGCAGCGGCAGCGTCGTTGCAGCATCAGATATAGCGGTACATCGGGAAATTTACTCTGACGGTGCCGAGTACTTCGATGCGCACTGTTCCGCAAGCTTGACTGACAGCCTGAGACAGATACTGACCGCACCCGACGCTGGCTCCAAGCGTCAGCATGCGATCGAACGTGGTGCAGCAGTTTCGAGGCGCTACCTCCCCGACCACATCCTACCCCTATGGGAGGCATTTCTTTCACAGATAAGCCCCGGGAAGTAAGTGCAGCACGAGGAGCAAATTCTCTGCTCCTCGCCAACCACACCAGCCAAATGCGAGTTAGAAATACTCCGCTTCGGCAAATGCAGATGCCGCCGCATCCTTTGCCGACACAATCGCCTCACCATCAACCGGCCACTCAATCGCAATCGTGGGATCGTCCCAACGAATTGCGCGCTCTGCGTCTGGATACCAGTAGTCGGTTGTCTTATACAAAAACTCAGCCGACTCGGACGTTACAACGAAACCATGCGCAAAGCCTTCGGGCACCCAAAGTTGTCGCTTGTTTTCTGCGGACAGCGTAACGCCAACCCACTTGCCGAACGTCGGCGACGAGCGACGAATGTCCACAGCAACGTCGAACACCTCCCCCGCCACGACACGCACCAGTTTGCCTTGAGCATGATGGATCTGATAGTGCAACCCACGCACAACATGCTTCGCTGACTTCGAGTGATTATCCTGAACAAACGCAACAGCCCGACCGATGGCCGCCTCGAAGACCTGCTGATTGAAACTCTCGAAGAAAAAACCACGAGCATCGCCAAACACCTTCGGCTCGAAGAGCTTGACATCGGGGATAGCGGTTTCAATCACATTCATCGCGCAGTTTCCTTCAAGATGTCCTGCAAATACCGACCGTAGCCGTTCTTGCTCAGCGGCTGCGCAAGACGAAGCAATTGTTCACCATCAATGTAGCCAAGTCGGTATGCCACCTCCTCGATACACGCAATCTTCAGACCCTGGCGATGCTCCATAGTGGCGATGAATTGCGATGCACTGAGCATCGATTCGTGTGTCCCGGTGTCGAGCCACGCATAACCCCGCCCCATGGTCTGCACGTCGAGCGTGCCCTCCTTGAGATAAAGCGCATTGAGGTCAGTAATCTCGAGCTCTCCGCGCGGCGACGGCTTGATCGATTTCGCGAAGTCGACGACGTGCTCATCGTAGAAATATAGGCCCGTCACCGCAAAGTGCGATTTTGGCTGATCCGGCTTTTCCTCGATACTGATAGCCTTGCCTGCATCGTCGAACTCCACGACTCCGTAGCGCTCCGGATCCTGCACATGATAGGCAAACACGCTGGCCCCGGACGTCTTGGCGGCGGCCTTTTGCAGCAACAACGCAAAATCGTGACCATAGAAGATATTGTCACCGAGAATCAACGCTGACGGATCTCGGCCGATAAACGACTCGCCAAGCAAGAATGCCTGCGCAAGCCCATCGGGACTCGGCTGCACCTTGTATTCTAGGTTGATGCCCCACTGCGACCCGTCGCCGAGCAACTGCTCAAAGCGAGGCGTATCCTGAGGCGTCGAAATGATCAGAATGTCCCGGATTCCCGCGAGCAGCAAGGTGCTCAGCGGGTAATAGATCATCGGCTTGTCGTAAATCGGCAGGAGTTGCTTACTAACAGCCTGCGTCGCGGGATAAAGCCGGGTGCCGGACCCACCGGCGAGAATAATGCCCTTTCGTTTCATGTTGTCGTTACTCCTGCCTCAGTCGTGCATTTCGGAAAAAACGTGATCGACGCCGTGACGCCAATCCGGCAGATGTAGCCCGAACGCACCGGTCAACTTGCCGCAATCCAGCCGCGAATTGGCCGGACGCTTGGCTGGCAAAGGATATTCGTGCGTCGCGATCGGCTGAATATCTCCAGCCTTCATTTTCAACGCAAGGCCGCTCCGCTCCGCGGAGGCCACCACGTAGCGGGCGTACTCATACCATGTAGTCTCACCTCCGGCGGCCAAATGGTAGGTGCCGTAGGCAAATGCATCGGGTTGGTCACCCTGTCGCGCAAGAAGAAGCGCCGTCACATTGGCGATGAGGGACGCAGAAGTCGGCGCGCCCACCTGATCCGCCACAACTTTGAGCTGCTCACGTTCACGCGCAAGACGCAGGATCGTCTTCAGAAAGTTGGCGCCATGCGCCCCGACGACCCAACTGGTCCGCAGAATCAGATGCCGACTTCCGGAGCGGCGCACCGCCTGCTCCCCTTCCCACTTTGTCAAGCCATAGACGGACTGCGGATCCGTCGGATCCGACTCCCGGTAGGGCGCGGCCCCCGAACCCGAGAATACATAGTCGGTCGAGTAGTGAACCATCGTCGCGCCATTTGCAGCAGCCCACTCCGCCATTACGCCTGGCGCCGTGCTATTGATTGCGCGCACGACATCCGGCTCGCTCTCGGCCTTGTCGACAGCGGTATACGCGGCCGGATTGACGATCACATCGGGCTGCTCCCGCTCCAGCACCGCCAGAATACTGTCAGCCTTACCGAGATCCATGTCCTGCCGCGTCAGCGCGGTAACCACACCCAATGGAGCGAGCGAGCGACGCAATTCGAACCCGACCTGACCATTTGCACCGCTAATCAGAATTCGCCGCATCGTCATGCCCCGTATTGCGCCTCAATCCAGGAGCGATACTGACCACTAGTCACATTCGCCACCCATGCCTGATTTTCAAGATACCACGCGACAGTTTTCCGGATTCCGGTCTCAAATGTTTCAACCGGCTTCCACCCCAGATCGCGCTCGAGCTTGCGCGCGTCGATCGCGTACCGGCGATCGTGACCAGGACGATCCTGAACGAAACTGATTTGCGTCGCATACGATTCGCCATCGGCTCGCGGCTTCAGTTCGTCAAGAATCGAGCAAATTGTACGCACGACGTCGAGATTGGCTTTTTCGTTCCAGCCACCCACATTGTAGGTCTCGCCCAGCACGCCGGACTTCAAAACAGTTCGAATCGCGGAGCAGTGATCTTTCACATAGAGCCAATCGCGAATCTGCCGGCCATCGCCGTAAATCGGCAAAACCTTCCCCGCCAACGCATTGAGAATGACGAGCGGAATGAGCTTTTCCGGGAAATGGTACGGGCCGTAGTTGTTCGAGCAGTTTGTGGTCACTACAGGCAGGCCGTACGTGTGATGCCATGCCCGAACCAAGTGGTCAGAGGCGGCCTTGCTGGCAGAATACGGGCTGTTCGGCTCGTACGGGTTCGTTTCGGCAAATGGCGGATCGCTCTCGCTCAGCGTGCCGAACACCTCGTCGGTCGACACGTGAAGAAACCGAAACGCCTGACGTTCGTCGCCAGACAATTCACTCCAGAAGCCGCGCACCGCTTCAAGCAGGTTGAACGTGCCCACTACATTCGTCTGAATGAACTCCCCGGGCCCCGTGATCGAACGATCCACGTGGGATTCAGCAGCGAAATTCACGACCGCGCGTGGCCGATACCGCTCAAGCAGCGAGCTGACGAGTTCGCGATCACCGATATCACCGCGCACGAAAGTGTGACGGCTGTCGCCATCGAGCGACTTTAGCGTATCAAGGTTTCCAGCATACGTCAGCTTGTCAAGATTGAGGATGTGCTCGTCGCTATTTGCAAGCCAATCCAGTACAAAATTGGCGCCGATAAAGCCGGCCCCACCGGTAACGAGCAACATAAATTCCCCCAGTTATATAATCAAACCGAAAAATCAAAATAATTGACCCGGCGACAAGTTCGCACTTGATTTAAAAAAATATTATATTGAAACGCTTGTCGACTTATAGAATCAGGCCAAGAAATTCCGAAACCACACATCCAGCACAGATCGATCTCGTGCGCACCACCAACCCTCTCAGCATTCGGGCACGCACGTTTCTCTCCCAAACTTCCTGACTTATCGCGTAACTTGGACACCCGTCAGGACTGGATATGCGGCTGAAAATACGAGATTCAGAACCTTCTGAAGCTCAGTGACAGGCGCATTGGACACATACAGCAGGTCCTTGTTGTCCATCATGAAATTACGCGCAATAAAAAACGAATTGGGATCGTGCAGATCGAGTCGGTAAACAACCGGCACTTTCCCGTCAGCAGTCGTGCGCACAGGCTGACTTGGCCAGTTAAGAGCATTCGCGTCTTCCATTCGGAAAACAAAAACTCCCTGCGCGTCAGCACGCGAGTCCTCAAGCCCGCCGGCACGTGCAAGCGCTTGCGCAAGCGAGATACCTTGAGCTTCGAAATTGATTTCCTGATTCTTGCCGGTCGCCCCCAGCGCCAGGAAGCTATACGGCTGGAAAAGCGCGGTGACGACGTCGCCAGCGCGCAGTGGAACATTTTGCCTCGGATCGCGAATGACGGTTTCGAGCGGTAGCGCAACCACCCTGTCGCCGCGGGTCACCTGCAGAGTGATCTTGTCGATTGGCTGGCGCACGCCACCGGCGCTCGCCAGCGCATCCAGAAGCCGCTCACCGCGAGCGGACAACTGCATGCGATTGCTGTTCACTACGTCCCCGACCACAGTCACGTAGGAGGTGGCATTGCGCGAGAGCTTGACCAGAACCTGCGGATCGTGTGCGATATTCTTCAAACGATTCGTAATATCGCTGGCCAATTGTGTCGGCGTCCGAGTGGCCGCCTTGACATTGCCGACAAACGGGACACTGATAAAACCGCTACCATCGATCGTCTGATCAGGCAGCACCGTCACGCGCGCATTGCTGGGCCCGCTGCGGTTATCGCCCTGCGCTGCTCCGAAGAGCATCGCGGGCGGCGCCTCCCAGATCGACACCTCGATCGTATCGCCAACACCCAGTTGCTGCTGGAAGTTCGCTGCCCCCCCAAGCGCCGTCGCAAAATCAGCGCGACCTCGCTCAGCAAAGAGCTTCCGGGCAACGTCGTCGGTTATATCGACAACCTGGATTCCGGTCGCGCTCTGGGTGGCGGAAGAACTTGCTGCACCATTGACCCGCGAAGCACTTGGCCCCGATGTAGGGATGGCGGAGCAACCAGCGAGTATGCCCGTCAGCAGCAAGGGCGTGATGGCACGGCTTAGCAAATACGACATGTAGCGCGGATTTGAAAATAGACTGATGCGAATTGTCGCACAGTGCGAGATATCATAGAATGATTTAGTCATTTATGTTGCTTGAGTCTTCGAAGTTCAGCAACCGAACACCATCCCACGTCGATCGGCGCCTGCGCTGCGCAATACTATTACATCCCTGTGACACAATTTCTTCTGGACGTCACCCGACTTGTCAAACGTTTTCATAAAGGCCTGATTCCCACCGGGGTCGATCGAGTCGGGCTAGCTTACATTGAAAGATATGGCGATCGTGCCCGCGCGATTCTGAGCGAGCAAGGCTTCTGTGCAACGATGTCGGATCGGGATTCTCAACGCATCTTCTCGCTGCTCTTGTCGGCAAAGCAGGACACTGGTTTGTTGCGCAAACTTGTCGCTCAAACCTTGCTTCGATCACTGGCCTCACCTGAATCAGAACGGGCCACACTCCTCCATACCAGTCACAACGGCATGGAGTTTCCACGCTACTATCGGGCGATGCAGAAGCGCAATGTACGCACGGTCTTCATGGTGCACGACCTCATCCCGCTAACTCATGCGGAATACTGTCGACCCGGCGTCGGCGATGTGCATCGCACACGCATCCGGACAGCGCTGCGACATGCGAGCGGCCTAATCGCCAATTCTCAGGGCACGCTCGACGCGCTCGTCGACGAAGCTCAGCTGGCAGGCTTGCCGTTGCCGCCCACCGTCGCAGCACATCTCGCGACAGCGCCTGCGCAGCTAATCACAAGCGCCTCGCCGCTGGGCAAACCATACTTTGTCATGCTCGGCACCATCGAACCCCGAAAGAATCACTGGTTCATGCTGCACGTATGGCGCAGACTAGTCGAACTGCATGGTGATGCCGCGCCGAAACTCGTGGTAGTCGGCCGTCGTGGCTGGGAATGCGAAAACGTTGTCGACATGCTTGAGCGCTGTGCCGAACTGCGAGGCTTTGTCATCGAGGAGCCGGACTGTTCGGACGAGCGCCTGAGCACGCTGTTGCAACATACCCGTGCGCTGCTTTTCCCGTCTTTCGCGGAAGGTTATGGTTTACCCCTCGTCGAAGCGCTCGCGTTGAACGTACCTGTGTTGGCCAGTGACATCGCAATCTTTCATGAGATCGCCGGGGATATCCCGGATTATCTCGATCCGCTGGACGGGCCGGGATGGCAGGCACGGATCATGTCCTACGCAACAAGCGAAAGCCCCGAGCGTTCGGCGCAACTCCTGCGCATTCCCCGCTTTCGTGTTCCGACGTGGAGCGATCATTTTGACCGCGTCGACGCATTTCTCGCCACACTGAACTGAACGATGACCCGCCTAATTTCCGCCGGGATGGACTCGGCGTGCGTGCAACCATTCAATCCCTACGGCGCAACCCGAGTCTCATGCGGCGCTTAGTCAACGGTACCGCGGCGATCTGGCATCGCCACGTAACACGCGCAAGGCAGCACCGCCTCGCCAGTTGGTCAACCGGACGCATTGTTGCTGGCCCAATCGCCTCGCGACCATCCGCCGGATTGCCGCCCCTGTCCTGGCTACCATCGATTGCCGGCAAAAACATCGACCAGTTTGTTGCCTCACTGAACACGAAACTGCAACGCGCAACTCAGGCGGACACATCACCAGCAATCGAGACGCTGATGTCCCGCGTATTGGCGTCGGATGCGCTGCACATGCGTACCAGGATCATCCCCTTGCCGAGCGATCTGGAACGCGATGCAATACACCCAGCCATCCTGCTGATCGACGAACGAACACATTCCGCGGTCGATCCTGACTCACGCCCAACGCAGCGCTTGCGGCAATTCCGCGAGATGGTTTCCCACGCCTGCGATCTGGAACACGACGCATCAATCTGGATATTGCGCAGCAACGACCCAGGAAGCGGCCCCTGGCTGTCGTCACATGTATCATTGCCGGACAACACGCACATTCTCTGCGCAAACACGTCACTACGCGATCTCCTCCGCCACGTCACCCGCATGTATGTCGTCACTGCGTCGGAGGGCATGGGCGCATTGCTCGCGAGCGTACCGCTACATGTGTTCGGTCGCCCGCTTTATGCAGGATGGGGATTGACCAACGACGCGCGGTCACTACCAAACCGCAGTGCACGTCCGACAATCGCGGCGCTGTTCGAATCTCTATTCGTGGAGCACGTGCGATACCTTGACCCGGTAACCTACGACCCCGGAACACTTGAAGCACTGCTCGACTTCGTCGAAGTGCAACACTCGGTCGCACGTAGATTCGCCGGCATCGATCAACTCGCAGGCATCCGTTTTCAATGGTGGAAACGGCCGTTCGCCACCCCTTTTCTAACTGCGGGCGGAGGGCGGATTCGCTGGACGGACGGAACGCATCCCGCGCGACCGGGCGAATTTGTCGCCTTCTGGGGTGCGCGCAAGGCAGACAAACTTTCACGAGCGCCGCACCTCCGGATTGAAGACGGTTTCATCCATTCCGCAGGCTTGGGATCGGATATGTCACCGCCACGCAGCCAGGTCGTTGACCGCCAAGGCATCTATTTCGACGCCAGCGCACCCAGCGACCTGACGGATCTGTTGAACCACGAGACTTTTGACGACACTGAACTGGAGCGAGCCGAAGCACTGCGGCACAAGATCGTCAGCGCGGGTTTGACTAAATACAACCTGGGTCGCCAGGCACCGACATGGCGCGCGCCCGAGGGAAGAACCGTTGTCCTTGTACCGGGGCAAGTCGCTGACGACGCGTCGATCCGCCTCGGCACACGCAGTATCAACAGCCTGGATACGTTGCTGCGATACGTACGCGAGCGTCGACCCAACGCATTCATCGTGTACAAGCCTCATCCCGATGTGCTGTCCGGAAACAGGAACGGCCTAATCAACGCCGCCCAACTAGCAAACATCGTCGACTCCGAGTCGGACATGATTTCGCTGATCGAGGCAGCCGACGAAGTACACACGCTGTCGTCCCTCGCCGGATTCGACGCGTTGCTGCGCGGCAAGAGAGTCTTTACATACGGGTTACCGTTCTATGCCGGCTGGGGTCTAACCGAGGACGACCTCGCGCCGCTGCCTTGGCGCGAGCGGACGTTGTCGCTCGATATGTTAGTGGCGGGTGCGCTGCTGCGCTACCCGCTCTACTGGGACTGGCAGCTCCAACTCTTCACCACCCCCGAAGCCGTGATCAACCAGCTGTCAGATGCCGCTGCACGTCCGCTGAAGACCGTTGCCCGAGATCACTGGCGCCCCTACCTGAAGGCATTCCGCTGGACTCGCAACGCCCTGCGCCACCTTTCCTGGCGCTATCAGCAGAGCTCGGCACGCTAAGATCAGGCACGATCAAGTATACAAACCGGGGCGTCGACCTCTTGCACTGCCGCCAAGCACCAAAACCGTCGTCCGGTTGCCCACCGACACATGTCGCGGTATAAAAATCGCAACGACGCCCCGCCTCGCGCCAGCCTCTCCCAATTCTCCCCCCGGACCGCATGATTGATCTCGCCACGGCCCAGCAATCGCTATGACCTGCGGCCTTGATTTCGGCCTCAACCTCCTGGCCGCGATCATGCGGTGGTTCCTCGGCCGCTGGACGATCCACATCGGTACCCGCCTACTCGGCAAAGTCGACCCGACACTCACCGACTATCTGACCTCCGTCGTCGGCGTGTTGCTGACGATCCTGCTGATCCTCACGATCCTGCAGATCTTCGGCGCGCAGACCACCTCGTTCGCCGCCCTACTCGCCGGCCTCGGCCTCGCGATTGGCACCTCTTGGGGCGGCCTGCTCACGCATTTCGCCGCAGGCTTACTCATGCAAGTGCTGCGGCCGTTCAAGATCAGCGACGTGATCAACGCGGGTGGCGTCACGAGCAAGGTCAACGAACTCGGTCTGTTCGGCACGACGATCACACGCCTGACTACATCATGAAGATCGTCTGCAATAACAAAATCTTCATGGACAACATCGCGAACTACAGCTCAACGTCGCACCGCCGCGTCGACCTGACCGCGAAGATCGCAAACGGTGTCGATGTAGTCGACGCCCCCCCCTGTGCATCGCCTGCAAGCATTGCAGATCAGATGCCATCCTCCCGAGCCAGTAGGCGTGCGTGAATTTTCTGCAAGACGAAACATAAACCCGGCAGGATGACGGGAACTACCAACGGAGTAGAATTAAACAATTGTCGGAATACTTACGGTTGCTTACAGAAATTGAGACACCACCTTCTCATCGCTGGCACAGGCCGTGCCGGAACTAGCTATCTGGTCCAATACCTCACCGCGTGCGGGCTCGAAACTCATCTCACCAGAAATCCCGATAGCTGGATTGATGAGAACGCCAACGCCGGCCTCGAGGATTTTCCGGAAAAAAATGCCGATCTCCCCTACGTCGTCAAGTCGCCATGGCTCTATGAATTTGTCGAAGACCTGTTAGCGCGCGACGACATTCGAGTCGATGCCGTCATCGTCCCCATGCGGGATCTGGTGGAAGCAGCCACGAGTAGAGTAGTAAACGAACTGCGTGCGCGTCTCGGGCGTGAGGACATTCCCGGCGAACTGACGCGCTGGCATACGTGGGGAACCGTACCCGGAGGCACCGTTTATTCGTTGAACCCGATCGACCAGGCACGCCTGCTATCGATGGGATTCCACCAAGTAATCCATGCGTGCGTAAAGAAGCGCGTGCCACTGATCTTTTTGGAGTTTCCACGCTTCATCACCGACGGCGAATATCTCTACGAGCAATTGCGATCGGTCCTTCGCGGAATCGACTCTTCCGCTGCAATGCGCGCACACGCCCAAACCGCCCAGCCCGACAAGGTGAGAATCGGCGGCGAACTCGCGAACTCAGTAAATATATCAAAGGGCGATCTCTTCCCAAATTTCGATGCCCTCGATCGGGTAGCGCTTCATCGAGAGATTACCAATGCACGGCGTGATCGCGATGTCCATCGCACGGAAGCGGAACACTTGAGATCCATTATCGCCGATGCAGAACACAGGCTGGGGGAGCACCTACCTCCGGCTGCGAAGATCCAACTGTTTGTGGACGATGGCCACGGTTTTTCCGAAGAGCACTCGTCAACCCAAACAATTAGGCAGGACAAGCTGTCCGAGAGATACGTCTTTACCCTCGACCGGATCACCGACATCAAAACATTGCGGCTCGATCCGATCGATGATTCTGCGATTCTGATCGTTGAAGATGCCATGCTAATCGGGTCGAATGGTTCGATCAGCCTGATGAACAACCTGACATCAAACTGTTCATTCAGTACCGACGGCATACTTTATTTCGAGAGTAAAGATCCTCAGATTATCTTCGATAACATTCCGGTACAGTTGCCGAACCCAACCATCGTCCGACTTGAATTTCAGATCAACTTCCTCAAGACCGGCGTGGACGCGCAACTTGCCTGCGCGAAGCTTGCGTGGCAACAAAGCGAGACTCGGACGCAGGAGCTGGAAGCAGAGGTAACGCAGTTGCAGGAGTCACTGCACTCGCATATCAGCGCGCGTGAAGAACTGGTCAGGTTGGCACAATCGCTTGAGAACACTCATCAGCAGGCTTTACAGACGATGGAACGGGATATCTCACGGCGCGACACCCAGCACAATGCGGCGATCGAACTACTGAAAGCCCAATTTGAAGCTACTGCACGCAGTTCGGCCGAGCAGCAAGCCAAGTTGACCCAATCGCTCAAGGATGCTCACCAGCAGACTTTGCGGACAATGGAACAGGATCTCGAACGGCGTGACTCCCAGCACAACGTGGCGATCGAACTGCTGAGGGCGCAGTTCGAGTCCGCGGTGCGCAGTTTGGACGAGCAGCAGACCGCGCTTGCACAGGAATACGAAGCGACAAACACTGTCTTGAAAGCATCTCATGCGACCGCACTTGAGCTTCAAGCGGAACAGCAACGTGCCGCTCACGAATCGGCAATAGCCGCGCTTCGTTCCATCCATCAGAATGCCGTTCGAGCAATCGAAGATCGGATTCGCGAGGTTATCGAACAACAGATCGTTGAACTCGACACATTTGGTGACAAGAGTATTGGTTGGCTCGCGAGCGCAGAGTCGCGGCTCACCCAATTTGATCGATATACCGAATCGCAACGACTACTACCTGTCGGTGCTGCAGTAGCCGGTGAACCATACGCACGCCATACTACGTCACCCAATCAGTCCGCCGCGCTCGAATCGTCCGATGCTCCGGAAACGCCTTTGCTCGTCCCCGACAACGAGAATGCTTCTCTCGAGCCGGATGCACTGTCAACGGCTCTCGCCAAACTTGCATCAGAATTTGCCCGATACGAGCCAAGTTCTCACGGTAGTCTATCGAGTCTCGGCAACCGTTACGTCACGGCTCTTGCTTCGCTTAAACACAATCATGAACGCGCCACGGACCAGTTCGCAACTCGAAGCCACCAATTGCTGGATTGCCAACTGAATAATCTCGCACTGATGGAGCGGGAATACGAGAACGAGACAAAAAACCTAGTGGAGAAAATCAAGGTACTTGAATCAACTATCGATGTCGTTAGGAAGTGGAAGGGCTTCCGAATGGTCGCTTGGCTGAACGAGCGAAGCAAGTAAGCCGTGCCCGCGTTGCCGTAAGTACGTCCGGCAACGCGTCGCAAAGCAATCAACAGTGAAGACCTGGCACACCCGCGCTGTGTGCCACGATCGGAAGTGCTCAGCGTTGCTAGCCGGGAGCGGCGATGTCCTTTCCACCAGACAACCGCGTCAGCACGCCGGCAAGATGATCATTAATGCCGACACGACCCAGCAGATTCTGAACGTACTGGCCAAGCCGGCGCGAGAAAAAGTGCGATACGCTGAACTGCATCCCAAAAAGTGGCCACCGATCCAACCGTTAGGATGTTCTTCGTGATGAAGTACGACGGGCAGTTCAAGCACGGAGCAATCAAGACGTATCGGCGTTGTGAAATTGGTTTTGACGCCCTGGCTACCCGTCATTTCAGTGTTCCAGCTGGACTCGCAAATATCCCGCACGATCTTTCACCATGACGCGAAAAAACAGTCAGCTCCTGCCCACGCAGCAACTACGGGTTGGCAAATCGACGCTGCACGCCACCACGCTTTGTTAGAATGAATTCTCCGGCAAGCGAGCCCCCCCAATCGCCCCGACCCAGGCATTCCCCCATGAGTATCCACCCGATCATCCTGTGCGGCGGTAACGGCAGTCGTCTGTGGCCAATGTCCCGCAGCAACTACCCGAAGCAATTTCTGAAGCTGGCGGGCGAACAGACCCTTATCCAGCAAACGGTCCTGCGCGCCAGCAAAATCTCGGGAATCGCCTCTCCGGTCATCGTCGCGAATCACGTGCATCGCTTCATGGTTGCCGAGCAACTGCAGCATACCGGCATCAAGCCACGAGCCATCGTGCTGGAACCGCTCGGCCGCAACACCGCACCGGCAATCGCCGTGGCGGCACAGATCGCATCCCGCGATGATCCGGATGCCTTGCTTCTCGTACTGCCGTCCGACCACGTCGTGCAAAATTTGCCCGCGTTCATCACGGCCGTCGACACCGCAGTCGCCGTCGCGAAGCAGGGACATCTCGTCACATTCGGGATTCCGCCGACCGAGCCCCACACCGGTTATGGGTACATTCGCCGCGGTGAAGCGATCGAGGCCGGCATTGGCGCTCACGCTGTCGATGCATTCGTCGAAAAGCCCAACCGTGAGCGGGCTGCGGAATTCGTCCAGGACGACCGCTACTATTGGAACAGCGGCATGTTTCTGCTAAACGCGGCAGCTTATCTCGACGAAGTCGCACAACATGCACCCGATATCAGTCGACAAGCAACAAAGGCGCTTGAACACGCTCAGCAGGACTACGATTTTCTGCGCCTCGACAACGATGCATTCGCCGCGTGTCCAGACATCTCCATTGATTACGCCGTCATGGAGAAGACCGAGCTTGCAGCCGTGGTCGCGGCACCCCAACTCGGCTGGAGCGATATCGGTTCGTGGAGCGCGCTAGCTGATATCTCTGCGCGCGACGATCACGGCAATATAGCCTCCGGTGACGTCTATACGGACACGGTTGCAAACTCATACATCCGTGCGGAACACCGAATGGTCGCCGCGATCGGGGTTCAAGATGTCGTCATAGTCGAAACCGCAGATGCTGTCCTCGTCGCGCATCGCGACCATGTCCAGGACGTAAAGAAGGTCGTCGAAAAACTCAACGTATCGGGACGACTCGAATCAGTCACGCATCGCCGTGTCCCTCGCCCCTGGGGATCCTACGAAAGCATTGATGCCGGCGACCGCTTCCAGGTCAAGCGGATCATCGTCGCGCCCGGAGCGCAACTAAGCCTGCAGATGCATCACCACCGCGCCGAGCACTGGATCGTCGTGAAGGGTACCGCGCTCGTGACGAACGGGGATGCGGAAATCATTCTTACCGAAAATCAATCGACCTATATTCCCCTTGGAACCCCACATCGACTCAAAAACCCCGGCAGGATCCCGCTTGAACTGATCGAAGTCCAGTCCGGCGCGTACCTCGGCGAGGACGACATCGTCCGCTTCGAAGACACCTACGGCCGCGCCGCGTCGTAATCACAGCAAAATCCGGATCGCGCGCCGCACACGGCCGCGATCCCAATACGCCTCCAAAACGGGCAGCACGCACCCGCGTCCTGCCCGTTTTCCATTACGTCAAGCAGTGTCAGACAGGTTGCCGCCCCTCCCGGCTCGGGTTATAAAAGCGCCACCCACCCGGTGCATGCGCCGCCCTTTCTACCCCTGACTTCGGAGAACGCATGATCGATCTCGCCACCGCCCAGCAATTCCTGATGACCCGCGGCCTCGACTTCGGCCTCAACCTCCTCGCCGCGATCGTCTTGTGGTTCGTCGGCCGCTGGGCGATCCGCATCGGTACCCGCCTGCTCGGCAAGGTCGTGCGCCGCAGCGGCAAGGTCGACCCGACGCTCACCGACTACCTGACCTCCGTCGTCGGCGTGCTGCTGACGATCCTGCTGATCCTCGCGATCCTGCAGATCTTCGGCGTGCAGACCACCTCGTTCGCCGCGCTGCTCGCCGGCCTCGGCCTCGCGATCGGTACCGCCTGGGGCGGCCTGCTCGCGCATTTCGCCGCCGGCGTGTTCATGCAGGTGCTGCGTCCGTTCAAGATCGGCGACGTGATCAACGCGGGCGGCGTCACGGGCACGGTCAAGGAGCTCGGCCTGTTCGGCACGACGATCGTCACGCCGGACAACATCGTGACGATCGTCGGCAACAACAAGATCTTCTCCGACAACATCGCCAACTACAGCGCAACGTCGTATCGTCGCGTCGACCTGACCGCGAAGATCGCGAACGGCGTCGATGCCGTCGACGCGATCAACCGCCTGAAAGCGTCGATCCAGCAGATCCCGAACGTGCTGACCACCCCGGCGCCGGACGTCGGCGTGCTGCAGTTCACGCCGGAAGGCCCGCTGCTCTTCGTGCGCCCGTCCACGCAACCGGAAAACTACTGGCAGGTGTACTGCGACACCAACCGCGTGATCCTCGAGACGTTCCGCGACGCGCAATACCCGACGCCCGAAACACCGCTCTTGCATCGCAGCGCATGACGGCGGCACCGGACGAAAAAATAGCGTGGCACCCGCCACGCTATTTTATCGACTGAAGCAAAGCCCCCGCTCAACGCCCGCCCGTCTTCTGCACATTATCCGACTGCTTCCCGCGCACCAGCTTCCACACCGCGCCGAGCGCGACCGGCACGATCGCCGCACCGATCCCGACCAGCACGATCACGTTCAGGTACTGGCGGATGAACGGGATGTTGCCGAAGAAATACCCGAGCAGCACGAGCAGCAGCACCCACACCAGCGCGCCGATCACGTTGAACAGCTGGAAGCGCGCGACGCTCATCGACGAAGCGCCCGCGACGAACGGCGCGAACGTACGCACGACCGGGATGAAGCGCGCGAGCACGATCGTCTTGCCGCCGTGCTTGTCGTAGAACGAGTGAGTCTTCTGCAGCGCGGCGCGGTCAAGGAAGCGCTCGAGCACCGGGATATGCGTATTGAACACCTTCGGGCCGACCCAGCGGCCGATCAGGTAGTTCACGGTGTTGCCGGCGATCGCCGCGACGAGCAGCAGCACGATCAGCGCGCCGACGTTCATTTCGCCCGTCGCCGCGAACGCACCGCCGATGAACAGCAGCGAGTCGCCAGGCAGGAACGGGAACACGACGAGCCCCGTCTCGCAGAACACGATCAGGAACAGCACGAGATAGACCCACGCGCCGTACTGCCGGATGAAATCGCCGAGGAAGGCGTCGATATGCAGGACAAGGTTGACGAAATGAAGCAGCGTATCCAAATGCGATTCCTCGAAGGCGATAGGGCCGGAACGGCCGAAACAGGCCAGGCTTGGCGGAAGCGCCCGCCGGCCAAGGCGGCGCGCGAAACGGAGCCATGATACCGAAACTACCTTAAGGCTCCGTGAAAAAACGTAACGCTCCGCCGCCCCGGCACGCATCCGCCGCCTCGCTATAATTCGGCCATGTCCGAAATCACCGAAACGGCCGCGGGCGACACGCCCGCCCCTGCTCCGCGCCCGCTGCGCGCGATCCAGCCCCTGCCCGACCAGCTGATCAGCCAGATCGCCGCCGGCGAGGTCGTCGAACGCCCGGCGTCGGTCGTCAAGGAACTGCTCGAGAACGCGATGGATGCCGGCGCCACGACGCTGCGCATCGTGCTGGAAGAAGGCGGCGTCAAGCGCATCTCGATCACCGACGACGGCTGCGGGATTCCGCCCGACGAGCTGGCGCTCGCGCTGATGCGCCATGCGACCAGCAAGATCCGCTCGCTCGAGGAGCTCGAGGCGGTCGCCACGCTGGGTTTCCGCGGCGAAGCGCTCGCGTCGATCGCATCGGTCGCCGAGATGTCGATCACGAGCCGGACGGCCGATGCCGCGCATGCGATGAAGATCGACGCGCAGACGGGCGTGCTGTCGCCCGCCGCCGGTGCGACCGGCACGACGATCGAGGTGCGCGAGCTGTACTTCAACACGCCCGCGCGGCGCAAGTTCCTGAAGAGCGAGCAGACCGAGTTCGGCCACTGCCTGGAAATGATCCGCCGCGCGGCGCTCGCGCGGCCTGACGTCGCGATCTCGGTGCTGCACAACGGCAAGGCCGTCGAGCACTGGAACGCGACCGAGCCCGCGCAGCGCGTCGCGAAGATCCTCGGCGACGGCTTCGCGACCGCGCACCTGCCGCTCGACGAACAGGCCGGCCCGCTCGCCGTCTACGGCTGCGCCGGGCTGCCGACCGCCAGCCGCGGGCGCGCCGACCAGCAGTATTTCTTCGTGAACGGCCGCTTCGTGCGCGACAAGCTGCTGACGCACGCGGTGCGCGCGGCCTACGAGGACGTGCTGCACGGCGACCGCTACCCGTCGTACGTGCTGTTCCTCGACCTGCCGCCCGAAGCCGTCGACGTGAACGTGCATCCGTCGAAGATCGAGGTGCGCTTCCGCGATTCGCGCTCGATCCACCAGTACGTGTTCCATGCGGTCCAGCGCGCGCTCGCGCGCCATGCGGGCGCGTCGCCGGAAACCACGGCGGGCGGCCATGCCGCGCATATCGAACCGGCACCGCGCGGGCCGTCGTCGTTCCTCGACACGCCGCTCGGGCAGAGCCAGGGCCACGCGACCGGCGGCATCGGTGGCACGGGCGGCAGCGGCTTCTCGTCGCCGTCGTCCTCGTCGGCAGGCAACACCTGGATGCGCCAGGCACGGATGACGCAGGGCACGCTGCCCGTCGCGCAGCCGCTCGCGCTCTACGACGCGATGTTCGGCCGCAAGGATAGCGGCGCCGGCACACTGGACGGCACGACCACCATCGCGCGCGATTCGGCCGACACGCCGCTCGCCCCGCTGCCCGGCTTCACCGTATCGCCGATCGCCGCCACCGCGCACGACGAGCAGCCGCTCGGCTTCGCGCTCGGCCAGATCCACGGCATTTACGTGCTCGCGCAAAACGCGCACGGGCTCGTGATCGTCGACATGCATGCGGCACACGAACGGATCCTGTACGAACAGTTCAAGAACGCGCTCGCCGACCGCTCGGTCGCCGTGCAGGCGCTGCTGCTGCCGATCTCGATGACGGCCACGCCGGTCGAAATCGGCACGGTCGAGGAAGAGCGCGACACGCTCGAATCGCTCGGCTTCGACCTGGCGGTGCTGTCACCGACGACGCTTGCGATCCGCGCGGTGCCGGCGCTGCTGAAGGATGCCGACCTGCAGTCGCTCGCGCGCGCGGTGCTCGCCGACCTGCACGCGTTCGGCGGCTCGCGCGTGCTTACCGAGCGCCAGCACGAGCTGCTCGGCACGCTCGCCTGCCACCACGCGGTGCGCGCGAACCGGCGCCTGACGCTCGACGAGATGAACGCGCTGCTGCGGCAGATGGAGGCGACCGAACGCGCTGACCAGTGCAATCATGGCCGGCCGACGTGGTATCAGCTCACGCTGAACGATCTCGACCGCCTGTTCATGCGCGGACAATGAGCGCTTCACCGCAGTCCTCTCCGACGACGATCGCCTGCCTGCTCGGCCCCACCGCATCGGGCAAGACGGCCGCGGCGCTGGCGCTCGCCGCGCGCCGCCCGATCGAGATCGTCAGCGTCGATTCGGCGCTCGTCTACCGCGACATGGATATCGGCACCGCGAAGCCTTCGCGCGAAGAGCGCGCGAGCGTGCCGCACCACCTGATCGACATCATCGATCCGGCCGACGCGTATTCGGCCGCGAGTTTCCGCGCCGACACGCTGCGCCTGATCGGCGAAATCATCGCGCGCGGCCGCACGCCGCTGCTCGCGGGCGGCACGATGCTGTACTACAAGGCACTGACGCAGGGGCTCAACGACCTGCCCGGCGCCGATCCGGACGTGCGTGCGACCCTCGATGCCGAAGCCGCGCGCGATGGCTGGCCCGCCCTGCACGCGCGACTCGCGCAGGTCGATCCCGACACGGCCGCGCGGCTCGCGCCGAACGATTCGCAACGGATCCAGCGGGCGCTCGAAGTGTTCATGCTGAGCGGGCAGCCGATGTCGGTACTGCTCGCCGCCCCGCGACGCAGCGACGACGCGGCCGCCGCTTACCGCTTCGTGCCGGTCGCGCTCGAACCGTCCGATCGCGCGGTACTGCACGCACGGATCGCGCAGCGCTTCGATGCGATGCTCGACGCGGGCTTCATCGACGAAGTCGAGCGGCTGCGCCGTCGCGAGGATCTCCATCCCGACCTGCCGTCGATGCGCTGCGTCGGCTACCGGCAGGCATGGGAATTCCTCGACGGCGACACCGATTACCGGACGATGCGCGACAAGGGCATCTTCGCGACGCGCCAGCTCTGCAAGCGCCAGATCACCTGGCTGCGCGCGATGCCGGAGCGGATCGTCGTCGACTGCATCGCGCCGGACGCCACGGCCCGCGCGCTCGACGCGCTCGAACGCGTGCTCGACGGCGGCACGCCGGCCTGACCGTCAGCCGCGCCCGCGTGCCGCCAGGCGCGCGCGGGCGCCGTCGACGATCAGCGCGACGCCGCGCTCGAACGCTTCGTCGCCGCCGCGCGCACGCAGCGCGGCCCAGCCCTTGGCGAGCAACGGATACTCGGCCGCGTCCGGCAGCGGCGCATCGGCCTCGCCTTCGGGTTCCGCCTGTTCCTCCAGCACCCATCCAACCACGAAGCGGCCCAGCGCATACATCACGTCGACCGCCTCGTCCGGCGCGAAACCCGCTTCGCCGAGCAGCGCGACCTTGCGTTCGATCGAGCTGAAATGCAGCGCCCGCGGCCGCGTACCGGCATGCAGGCGCGCGCCGTCGCGATAGGCCAGCAGCGCGCGTCGAAAACTGCGCGCGTTGTCGAGAAGCCACGCATCCCACGCCTCGCCCGGCCGCGGCAGCGACGCATCGTGCCGCTCGAGCATGATCGCCTCGGCCATCGCGTCGAGCAGTTCGGCCTTGTTCCGGAAATGCCAGTAAAGCGTCGGCGACTGCACGCCGAGCCGCTCGGCGAGCCGCCGCGTCGACAGCCCATCGATGCCGACCTCATCGAGCAGGTCGAGCGCCGCGCGCAGTACCGTGTCGCGCGTCAGCCGCGCTCCCGTGTCCTTCATCTCTATCACCGATAGGGAAAGTTGTGGAATAATCGCCACTCTATCACCGATAGAGTCACCCTCTTGAATCCGTCCCTGATTGCCATTCTGGCCACGGTCCTGCTCGACGCGATCGGCGTCGGGATCGTGATGCCGATCCTCCCCGGGCTCCTGCGCTCGCTCGCCGATGCGGGCAGCACCGACACCCACTACGGGATCCTGCTTGCGCTGTACGCGTTCGCGCAGTTCCTGTGCGCACCGCTGCTCGGCGCGCTGAGCGACCGCTTCGGCCGCCGGCCCGTCCTGCTCGTGTCGCTCGCGGGCGCCGCGCTCGACTACCTGCTGATGGCGCTCGCGCCGACGCTCGCTTGGCTCTACGTCGGGCGGCTGATCGCGGGCATCACCGGCGCGAACGTCGCGGTCGCGACTGCGTACGTCACCGACGTCACGGCCGAACCCGACCGCGCGCGACGCTTCGGCCAGCTCGGCGCGATGATGGGCATCGGCTTCATCGCGGGCCCGTTGATCGGCGGCCTGCTCGGCGCGCTGCATGTGCGCGCGCCGTTCGTCGCGGCCGCGGTGCTCAACGCGCTCAATCTCGTGCTCGTCTGGCGCGCGCTGCCAGAATCGCGGCCGCGTTCGGCCCGCGAAGGCCAAACGGCCGGCGCGCTCAACCCGTTCGCCAGCCTGCGCCGGCTGACCGGCTCACCGGCGCTCGTGCCACTGATCGGCATCTACGTGATCGTGGCGCTGGTGTCGCAGGCGCCCGCCACGCTATGGATCCTGTACGGCCAGGAACATTTCGGGTGGTCGACACCGATCGCGGGGCTGTCGCTGGCGGGCTACGGTGCGTGTCACGCACTCGCGCAGGCTTTCGCGATCGGGCCGCTGATCGCGCGGCTCGGCGAGCGCCGCGCGCTCGCACTGGGTCTGGCGGGCGACGCGCTCGGGCTCGTGGCGATCGCGTTCGCGACCGCCGCGTGGGTGCCGTTCGCGCTGCTGCCGCTGTTCGCGGCGGGCGGCATGACGCTGCCGGCGCTGCAGGCGATGCTCGCGCGGCAGGTCGACGATGCGCGCCAGGGTGAACTGCAAGGCGCGCTCGCGAGCGTGGCGAGCCTGATCGGTGTCGCGGGGCCGCTGGTCGTCACCGCAACCTATGCGGCGACACGCGCGACGTGGCCGGGGCTCGTCTGGGCCGCGGCCGCGCTGCTTTATCTGCTCGTCCCGCCGTTGCTGGCCGGTGCCCGCCCGGCGGGCGCGGCACGGCCGTCCGCGTGAGCGCCGGCCGGCAGCGTCACGCCCGCCGCCGCGCTCAATGCGCGAGCGTCACGAGATTGGCATCGCGGACGAGCTGCCAGTGGCCGTCGGCCTTGCGGAAGATCGTCAGCGTATGGCCCGAACGGCGGATCGTCTCGCCGCCCGGCGGAGTCGCCTCGATCTCGATGAAATTGCGCATGTACGCCCAGTCGCCCAGCACGCGCAGTTCGTCGATCCGGTAACGGCCGTCGATCGTCGGCGCGGGCCCGCCCCCGGCGTTCGCGTCACGCGACGCGGCCGCAAACGCCGCCTTGTCGAACGGCGGCCTGCCGGCCACCATGAAGATCGCGTCGTCGGCGATCAGGTCGAGCACGGTCGCCAGGTCGCCGCGGCGGCTCGATACGAACCAGTTGTCCACGAGCTCACGGATCGCGCGTTCGTCTTCGGTCATCGTCGCTCCTCCTTCATCGGCGCGCGCCCGCACGCCGCGCGGCGCCCGAAAAAAAAGCCGCCCGGATCGACTCCGGGCGGCTTTCCTTGCTGCATCTGCTGGCCGTGCGTCAGACCACGACGGTCTGCGCCTCGCCTTCGCGGGTCGCACGGACGGTGCCGATCTTCCACACCTGTTCGCCGGCGGCGGTCAGGTCGGCGATCGCTGCGTCGGCATCGGCCGCCGAAACGATCACGGCCATGCCGATCCCGCAGTTGAACACGCGGTGCATTTCCGCGTCGGCGACGCCGCCGTGCTCCTGCAGCCACTTGAACAGCGGCGGCAGCGGCCACGCGTTCTGGTCGAGCTCGGCGGTGAGGCCTTCGCGCAGCACGCGCGGAATATTCTCGACGAGGCCACCGCCGGTGATGTGCGCCATGCCCTTCACCGACAGCTTCTGCATCAGCGCGAGCAGCGGCTTCACGTAGATGCGCGTGGGTGCCATCAGCGCATCGGCGAGCGAGCGGCCGTGGAAATCGGCGGACAGGTCGGGGTTCGCGCGCTCGATGATCTTGCGCACGAGCGAGAAGCCGTTCGAGTGGATGCCGCTCGAAGCGAGGCCCAGCACCACGTCGCCCTCGGCGATCGTGCTGCCGTCGATGATCTTGCTCTTCTCGACCGCGCCGACCGCGAAGCCGGCCAGGTCGTATTCGCCATCCGGGTACATGCCCGGCATTTCGGCCGTTTCACCGCCGATCAGCGCGCAGCCGGACAGTTCGCAACCCTGCGCGATGCCCTTGACGACCGTTGCGGCGGTATCGACGTCGAGCTTGCCGCACGCGAAGTAGTCGAGGAAGAACAGCGGCTCGGCGCCCTGCACGAGAATGTCGTTCACGCTCATCGCGACGAGATCCTGGCCGACGGTGTCGTGTTTGTTCAGATGAAATGCCAGCTTGAGCTTGGTGCCCACGCCGTCGGTGCCCGACACGAGCACGGGCTCCTTGTACTTCTTCGGTACTTCGAACAGCGCGCCGAACCCGCCGATGCCGCCGAGCACGCCGTCGCGCAGGGTTTTCTTCGCAAAAGGCTTGATCTTGTCGATGAGCGCGTCGCCCGCGTCGATGTCGACGCCTGCGTCGCGATAGGACAGACCTTGGGCGTCGGGAGCGGATTTCGGAGGATTCATGGGGGAATGCGAGAAGGTCGGTAAAATGCGATTTTACCCGAAGCCGGCCCGTTGGCCGGAATTCCCAGCACCGAATCGTCAGGGATTGCATCTTGGTCAACACGTCCCCGTTTTCATCGCCGAGCGAACCGCGCCGAAACCGGCGTGGCGCCGTGCGTGCGGGCGCGCGTGAAGCCCGCGAAGACGCAGTTCCCGGCGCGTGCCCGGCGTACGGCACGCGTATTTTCAACCGACCCGCATTGTGACTGTTGTGTCCCGTCAACTGACGCTCGATCTCGGCACGCCGCCGCCCGCCACGTTCGACAACTTCATCATGAACGAGGAGAACGACGAGCTCATCTCGCGCCTGCAGAAGCTCGACCTCGCGCTCGCGGCGGGCCCCGTGCCGGATCGGTCGTTCTATATCTGGGGCGAGCCCGGATGCGGCCGCACCCATCTGCTGCAGGCGCTCGTGAGCGACGCCTCGTACGGCTATGCGCGTTATCTCACACCGCAAAGCCCGCTCGGCGCGTTCACGTTCGACCCGCGCATCGGCATCTACGCGATCGACGACTGCGACCGGATGAGCGACACGCAGCAGGTCGCGCTGTTCAACCTGTTCAACGAAGTGCGCGCGCACCCGTCGAGCGCGTTCGTCGCGGCGGGCCCCGCGGCGCCGCTCGCGCTCGACGTGCGCGAGGATCTCCGCACGCGCCTCGGCTGGGGGCTCGTGTTCCACCTGTCGCCGCCGTCCGATGCCGGCAAGATCGCCGTGCTCAAGCTCGCGGCGAAGGAGCGCGGGATCGCGCTCACCGACGACATCGCCGCGTACCTGCTGACCCATTTCCGCCGCGACATGCCGAGCCTGATGGCGCTGCTCGACGCGCTCGACCGCTTCTCGCTCGAGCAGAAACGCGCCGTCACGCTGCCGTTGCTGCGCCGCATGCTGGCGCGTCCCGGCGACGACATCACCCCACCGGGCACGGGCCCGAACCGCTTCGAGTAAAATGCGCTTCCATGACTAATCTGGCACTCTTTGACCTCGATCACACGCTGATCCCGACCGATAGCGACCACGAATGGGGTCGCTTCATGGTGAAGCTCGGCATCGTCGACGCGGAAAGCTTCTCGCGTCAGAACGACCAGTTCTTCGCCGACTACAAGGCCGGCAAGCTCGACATCCACGCGTACCTCACGGCGATGCTCACGCCGCTCGCGAAGTATTCGCGTGCGCAGCTCGCGCAATGGCACGAGCAGTACATGCACGAGGTGATCCGGCCCGCAATGACGCCCGCCGCGCTCGAACTCGTGCGCAAGCATCTCGATGCGGGCGACCTGTGCTGCGTCGTGACGGCGACCAACGAATTCATCACGCGCCCGATCGCCACCGCGTTCGGCGTCGACACGCTGATCGCCTGCGAGGTCGAGACGACCGACGGGCATCCCGACTCGCCGTACACGGGCCGGCCGACCGGCACGCCGAGCTATCGCGAAGGCAAGATCGTGCGGACCGAAGCGTGGCTCGCGTCGCTCGGCAAGCAATGGAGCGACTTCACGCACACCTACTTCTACAGCGACTCGCACAACGACATCCCGTTGCTCGAGAAAGTCACCGACCCGATCGCGACCAACCCTGACGACACGCTGCGCGCGCATGCAAGCAACCGCGGCTGGCGCATCCTCGATCTCTTCTGAACGTCGTGATCAAAAAATTCATTCGCAAACTGCTCGGCCAGGACGAAACCGAGCAAACCTCTCCCGCAGCGGCCCCGGCCGACGAAGCGGCCCCTGCTACCCCGCGTGCCCCGAAAGGCGCCCGCGGCGGCACGAAAAAGCCGCGCAGCAACCATGAGCCGACCGTCGTGCCGGCCAGCGTGCACGGCATCAACCCGGCACTGATCTCGAAGAATGCCGTGCGCGTGACCGACACGCTGCAGCAGGCGGGCTTCCGCGCCTTCATCGTCGGCGGTGCGGTACGCGACCTGCTGCTCGGCATCGCGCCGAAGGACTTCGACGTCGCGACCGATGCAACGCCCACCGAGGTGCAGCGCCTGTTCCGCCGCGCGCGCCTGATCGGCCGCCGCTTCCAGATCGTCCACGTGCAGTTCGGCCAGGAGCTGATCGAGGTGTCGACGTTCCGCGCGCTGGTCGATGCGCCGCCCGAGGCGGCCGCTGCCGAGCCGCCGAGGCGCCTGAAGCGTGACGAACTCGATCGCCGCACCCATGCGGTCGACGCGAGCGGCCGCGTGCTGCGCGACAACGTGTGGGGCGAGCAGCACGAAGATGCCGCACGCCGCGACTTCACGATCAACGCGATGTACTACGACCCGTCGACGCAGACGGTGCTCGACTACCACGACGGGATGGCCGACGTGCGCGCCCGCCTGTTGCGGATGATCGGCGATCCGGCCACGCGCTTCCGCGAGGATCCGGTGCGGATGCTGCGCGTCGTGCGCTTCGCGGCGAAGCTCGGCTTCGAGATCGAGCCGCACACGCGCGAGCCGATCAACGCGCTCGCCGACCTGATCAACAACGTGCCGGCCGCGCGCCTGTTCGACGAAATGCTGAAGCTGCTGCTGTCGGGCCACGCGCTCGCGTGCCTGCAGCGGCTGCGCAAGGAAGGCCTGCACCACGGGCTGCTGCCGCTGCTCGACGTCGTGCTCGAACAGCCGCAGGGCGAGAAGTTCATCACGCTCGCGCTGAACAACACCGATGCACGCGTGCGCGCCGGCAAGCCGGTTTCCCCGGGCTTCCTGTTTGCGACGCTGCTGTGGCACGACATGCGCCAGCGCTTCGAGCAATACACGGCCGAAGGCGAAATCCCGGTGCCGGCGCTCCATCGCGCGATGGACGACGTGCTCGACATGCAGACCGAGAAACTCGCGATCCACAAGCGCTACTCGGCCGACATGCGCGAGATCTGGGGCCTGCAGCTGCGCCTCGAGAAACGCTCGGGCCGCAGCGCGATGAGGCTGCTGGAACACCAAAGGTTTAGAGCGGGGTATGATTTCCTCCTGTTACGCTGCGAATCCGGCGAGCTCGATGCGGAAGTCGGACAGTGGTGGACGGATTTCATCGAAGGCGACGCGGCCGCTCGCGAGGCATTGCTCACGCAGGGCGGCTCGAAGGAAAAATCGCCCCGCAAGCGGCGCCGCCGCGGCGGTGCGCGAAACCGCAAGCCGGGTGAAGGTGCCGCCGAGCAGGCACCGGACACCTCGGGCGGTTCCGACGACTGACGCGCGCGACGGCGAACGACGTAGGAAGTGATGCCATGACGGTTGCATATATCGGACTGGGGGCGAATCTCGGCGATGCGCGCCAGACCCTGAAGGACGCGGTGGTGTGCCTCGCGCAGCAGCGCACCATCTCGATCCTCGGCAAATCGAGCCTGTATCGCACGGCGCCCTTCGAAGCGGGCGGCGACGACTACTACAACTGCGTCGTCAAGCTCGACACGACGCTGTCGGCGCGCGAGCTGCTCGCGCTCTGCCAGAAGATCGAACATCACTTCGGCCGCGAGCGCCCGTATCGCAACGCGCCGCGCACGCTCGACCTCGACATCCTGCTGTTCGGCGCCGACTCGATCGACGAACCCGATCTGATCGTCCCGCACCCGCGCCTCACCGATCGCGCGTTCGCGCTCGTGCCGCTCGTGGAGATCGAGCCCGCACTCGACATTCCCGCGCGCGGCCGTGCCGAAACCTTCCTCGCCGCCGTCGCGGATCAGCGTGTCGAGAAGGTGCAGACCTGCCAGTGCCTGATGCAGAAGGCACTCGCCGCCAGCGAAGACGCCGACAAGAACCGCTGCCGATGACCCCGACACCCCTCACCGTCACTGCGCCCGACCTGCGCGCCCCGCACCGCTATCTCGTGATCGAAGGCCCGATCGGCGTCGGCAAGACGACGCTCGCGCGCCTGCTCGCCGAACGCTGGTCGATGCAGACGCTGCTCGAGCGCCCGCAGGACAACCCGTTCCTCGAACGCTTCTATCGCGATACCGCGCGCTACGCGCTGCCCGTGCAGCTGTCGTTCGCGCTGCAGCGTGCGCAGCAGGCACGCGAGCTGGTCGGTGCGCTCGAAACGGGCCGCCCGGTCATCGCCGATTTCATGCCGCAGAAAAACGACATCTTCGCGCGGCTGAACCTGCCGGAAGACGAGTGGCAGCTCTACCGTTCGGTTGCGACGCACGTCGACGTGCCGCAGGCGCCGTCGCCCGACCTCGTCGTCTACCTGCAGGCGAGCCCCGAAGTGCTGTTCTCGCGCATCCAGAAGCGCGGGCTGCCGATGGAGCTGCAGATCAGCGACGCGTACCTGCGCTCGCTCGTCGACGCGTACAACGAATTCTTCTACCACTACGACCGCACGCCGGTGCTGACGGTCGCCGCGGAACACCTGAACCCGCAGGATTCCCCCGAAGATCTCGCCCTGCTGGTCGAGCGCATCGAGACGATGCGCGGCCGCAAGGAATTCTTCGTCAAGGGCGAAACGACGCGCTGACGCGTCCTCGCCTGTCGTTCCTTACCATCCGAACCGGATTTCCCATGACCTATCTCCAGGAATCGAGCCGGCCTGCCGTCACGGTGCCCAAGCTGCAGGCAATGCGCGCCGCCGGCGAGAAGATCGCGATGCTCACCTGCTACGACGCGAGCTTTGCCGCCCTGCTCGACCGTTCGGGCGTCGACGTGCTGCTGATCGGCGATTCGCTCGGCAACGTGCTGCAGGGCCACACGACCACGCTGCCCGTGTCGCTCGACGACATCGCGTATCACACCGCCTGTGTCGCCCGCGCGCAGCCGCGCGCACTGGTCGTCGCCGATCTGCCGTTCGGCACGTACGGCACGCCGGCCGAGGCGTTCGCGAGTGCCGTCAAGCTGATGCGTGCCGGTGCGCAGATGGTCAAGCTCGAGGGCGGCGAATGGCTCGCCGAGACGATCCGCTTCCTCGTCGAGCGCGCGGTGCCCGTATGCGCGCACGTGGGCCTCACGCCGCAATCCGTGCACGCGTTCGGCGGCTTCAAGGTGCAAGGCAAGACCGAAGCCGGTGCTGCCCAGTTGCTGCGCGACGCGCGCGCGATCGAGGATGCGGGCGCACAGCTCGTCGTGCTCGAAGCCGTGCCGACGCTCGTCGCCTCCGAAGTCACGCACATGCTCAAGGTTCCGACGATCGGCATCGGCGCGGGCGTCGACTGCTCGGGCCAGGTGCTCGTGCTGCACGACATGCTCGGCGTGTTCCCCGGCAAGCGGCCGCGCTTCGTGAAGGATTTCATGCAGGGCCAGCCGAACATCCAGGCGGCCGTCGAAGCGTATGTGCACGCGGTGAAGGATGGTTCGTTCCCTGGGGCGGAACATTCGTTCTGATCGGGAGGGCAGCGCCGCGGGCGCGCTGTCGGCGATCGCCGACGCACACTCGCTGACGTGGCCGGCAATGCGGTACGCCGTTTCTCATACTGCATTGTCGGACAACGTGTACTTTCTAACTCGTCCTATTTCCGCTCTTCTTCGTCGCTGCGACCATCAAGCCTTCGTCAATCGAAGGCGTGTGAAAGATGGCTCATGTGTATGAAAAGGCAGCTGACCTCGTCGGGCAAAAGCTGGCAGGCGACGGAGAATGCGTCGCACTGGTCAAAATTTATACGTCCGTCGGCCCCACCGCCATCTGGCGACCGGAAAGGAAGGCCGCGGGCGACCGGAGTATCCGCGTCGGGACCGTCATTGCAACTTTCGAGAACGATCGCTACCCAAGCCGATCGCATGGCAATCATGCTGCGTCTATCTGAGCCAGGATGTACGCGGTATCTACGTCGTTGAACAATGGCGCTCACTCAAGGCAATTCAGAGACGATGCATTCCGTTCAAAGGCAAGGACAAAAATGGCCGTTACATCGATCCGAGCAATAACGCCGATGCATTTTCGGTCGTGAAATGACGATGCGCATCCGCCAAGCACCGTATCGGTTGCTCGCCATCGCCATGCTCGCATACGGTCCGCTCATCACGTTACCTGCGTCCGCTGCGACAACAGATTGCCCCGCACGCGTCGCCGTTACTCAGCAGCTCGACGGTCAACCGCCCGACGGCTGGAAAAACTTCGACACGCAAAGCACCTATCCGCTTGCCAGCGTCACCTTCTGGTCGGGGCCACCGGACCGGATGACATCGTTGCTGCCGAACCGCTCGCGCTCCGAGTCCCAGAGCGACATTTATGTCTGGTCGCTCGCCGAAAACCGTGAAGACTACTGGGTTTCATGTGACTACGGCAATACGAGCGTCGTGATCGCACGGCCGCTCGGCAAACAGGCACAGACTTGCGTCGCGCGTTACAGGCACGGGCACGCCATCGTGCAAAGCTGGCAATGTACGCCGCGGAAATAATCCGCGTTCAAGTCGGTGTTCAGCCGTGAATCAGCCGCGCCACCATCGGCCCCCGCAACGCGTTGCAGATCATCAACTCATCCGCGTTCAGCACATCGTCGAGCGTCAGCGCACGCTCTTTTGCGCCTAGTGCCGGATCGTCGAGCAGTACACCACGCATCACGCCCGGCAGCACGCCGGACGCCAGCGGCGGCGTTACCCACTGGCCGTCAAGCTTCACGAACACATTCGAGCGCCCGCCTTCCGTCACCTCGCCGCGTTCGTTGACGAACAGCATGTCGAAACCGCCCAGCGCCTCGGCTGCCTGCCACGCGCGATCATATTCGGCGCGGCGCGTCGTCTTATGCAGCAGCAGCGCATCGCTCGCGCGGGTCGGCGCGAAACCGTGCGCAGACGCAAGCATCACGCCGACCGGCCCCGCCGGCAGCGGCTTGAGCGGCGCCGCGATGATCTCGATGGCGCCATCCTTCGCGAGCGAAAGCTTCATCCGGTAGGCGTCGTCGCCGTCGAGCGCTGCGCAGTGCGTATCGATCGCGCCGCGCAACGCCTCGGCGTCGAAGCGGAAGCCGAACGCATCCGCGCTACGCTGCAGCCGTGCGAGATGACGATCGAGGTGCCGAATGCCGTCCGCACGCGTGGCAGCGGTCGTTTCGAACAGCTGGAAGCCGGGATCGGCATCCGTCAGGAATCGTGCTTTCAATTCGCACTCCGCATATTCGTCGGCCGCGACACTGTCGAGCACGATGCCCGCGCCGACCCCCATCGTGCCACGGCGCCGGCCGGCGATTGGCGTCGCCGGACTGCGTGCTTCGGCACCGGTCGCACCTTCGCGGTCAGCGCCTTCGCCCGGCGTACCTTCACCGGTAGCATCGAGAGTCAGCGTCCGGATCGCGACCGACAGGCAAAAATCGCCACAACCGGCCGGGCGCTCACCCGGCACGTCGGAATCGGCACCTTGCTTCGCGGCGTCGAGCCAGCCGATCGCGCCCGTATAGAGGCCGCGCGGTGTCGACTCGATCGCATCGATCAACTGCATCGTCTTGTACTTCGGCGCGCCCGTGATCGATCCGCACGGAAACAACGCACGCAGCATCTGCGCGAACGTCGTCCCTTCGCGCCAGCCGGCCTCGACCGTCGACGTCATCTGCCACACCGACGCATACGGCTCGACGGAGAACAGCGCCGGCACGCGAACCGTCCCGGTGCGTGCGATCCGCGATATGTCGTTGCGCAGCAGGTCGACGATCATCACGTTTTCCGCGCGGTTCTTCGGATCGTTCGCGAGGAACGCGGCTGCCGCCGCATCGTCGCGAGGGTCGGCCGAACGCGGCGCGGTGCCCTTCATCGGCCGCGCGCGCAGCACGTCGCCATGCTTCTCGACGAACAGCTCGGGCGAACACGACACGACCCACGCACCGTCGGGCAACGCGACCAGCGCGCCGTAGCGCACCGGCTGGCGCGCACGCAGCCGCCGGTACAGCGCGAGCGGCGTGCCGAACACGTCGAAGTTCAGCCGGTACGTGTAGTTGACCTGATACGAATCGCCCGCGCGCAGTGCGTCGTGCACCGCGGCGATCGCCGCATCGAACGCATCGCGCGACACGCTCTTCGCGACGTGCGCGACACCCGCGATCGACGGCGCGTCGCTGCCGCCGTCCTGCTGCGCGAGCCACGCGTCGACTTCGTCGCGCGACAGGCGTTCGCAGCGCGCATACAGCAAAAAGCGCAGCGGGGCATGGCCCGGCTGCGCCCGTTGCAGGTTGCGTCCGAATTCGTAATCGCCGACGACGACCGCATGCAGCCCGTCGCGCAGGTCCTGCGCCACCGCCGCATCGACTGCGTCGAGCCGCGCCGGATCCGTGCATACGCGTTCGCGCACGAATCCCGAATACAAACGACTCGACCGCGCGGACGCGGTCGAGTCGCAATCGTCCAAGAGCGCGAACGACGCGCTCTCGTTGCCTTCAGTCATGCTGTTACTCGAGTTACTCGAAGAAGCTCTTCACACGGTCGAACCAGCTCTTGCTCTGCGGGCTGTGACGCGCGCCGCCCTCGGCCAGCGACTTCTCGAACTGCTTGAGCAGGTCGCGCTGGTTGTCGGTCAGCTTCACGGGCGTCTCGACCTGCACGTGCACGTACAGATCGCCCGCGATGCTCGAACGCAGCCCCTTGATGCCCTTGCCGCGCAGCCGGAACGTCTTGCCCGACTGCGTGCCTTCCGGCACCGGGAACGATGCACGGCCGGCCAGCGTCGGCACCTCGATCTCGCCGCCGAGCGCGGCGGTCGTGAACGGGATCGGCATCTGGCAGTGGAGATCGTCGCCGTCGCGCTCGAACACCGAGTGCGGCTTGATGTGGATCTCGACGTACAGGTCGCCCGGCGGCCCGCCGTTGATGCCCGGCTCGCCGTTGCCGGCCGAGCGGATGCGCATCCCGTCGTCGATCCCCGCCGGGATCTTCACTTCGAGCGTCTTGGTTTCCTTCACCTTGCCCGACCCGTGGCAATGCACGCACGGCTCGGGGATGTAGGTGCCCGTGCCGTGGCACTTCGGGCAGGTCTGCTGGATGCTGAAGAAGCCCTGCGACATGCGCACCGTGCCCTGGCCATGACAGGTCGGGCAGGTTTCCGGCTTCGTGCCGGGCTTCGCACCCGACCCGTGGCAGACCTCGCACGACACCCAGCTCGGCACGCGGATCTGCGTGTCGTAGCCGTGTGCGGCCTGCTCGAGCGTGATTTCCATGCTGTAGCGCAGGTCGGCACCGCGATACACCTGCGGGCCGCCACGGCCGCCGCGCGCGGCGCCGCCCGCGGCCTGGCCGAAGATGTCGCCGAAGATGTCGCCGAACGCATCCGCGAAGCCGCCGAAACCCTGTGCGCCCGCACCGCCCATGTTCGGATCGACGCCCG
Organism: Burkholderia sp. LK4; assembly: GCF_001043615.1. Lineage (NCBI taxonomy): Bacteria > Pseudomonadati > Pseudomonadota > Betaproteobacteria > Burkholderiales > Burkholderiaceae > Burkholderia > Burkholderia sp. LK4. The sequence goes on along the minus strand of NZ_LDUL01000028.1, from coordinate 23,598 downwards.
CATGGCCGTACTGGTCGTACGCGGCCCGCTTCTGGCTGTCCGAGAGCATTTCGTAGGCTTCCTTCACCTCCTTGAAATGCTCTTCCGCATCCTTGTTGTCCGGATTGCGGTCAGGGTGATACTTCATCGCAAGCTTGCGATATGCCTTCTTGATTTCGTCGTCGCTCGCATTCTTCGCGACGCCCAGAACCTCGTAGTAATCCCGTTTCGCCATATCGATTCACTGTGCCGCCACGCATCGCGCACGCGGCGGCTCCTTTCGCCCGCAGTAAAGTCTCTCGACTCGTCTGGCGCTGCGCCCGTCCGCGGACGGCTCGTGCAGCACCCGCCAAAAAACAAATGTGCCCGGAGGGCCGCAAAGCCCGCCAGGCGTGGAGTCGATCCGGCCATCCGGAAGGAAAGACAGACCGCTTGTCAGCCAGCCCGTCAGCCACGCCGCGCGCGCGTGTTGCGCGCGCGGCGTGCGGCACCGGGCAACCCGGCTTAGTCCTTCTTCACTTCCTTGAACTCGGCGTCGACGACATCGTCGGCAGCCTGTTGCGCGCCGCCCGCGTGGGCCGCACCTTCCGCTGCACCCGCTGCGCCGGCCGCACCCGCTTGCTGGGCCTGCATGTCGGCGTACATCTTTTCGCCGAGCTTCTGCGAAACCTTGCCGAGTTCCTCGACCTTCGCGTCGATCGCAGCCTTGTCGGCCGACGTGTCCTTCAGCACTTCCTCGAGCGACTTCAACGACGCTTCGATCGCTTCCTTCTCGCCCGCGTCCAGCTTGTCGCCGTACTCGGTCAGCGCCTTCTTCGTGCTGTGGACCAGCGCGTCGCCCTGGTTGCGCGAATCGGCCAGCTCGCGCAGCTTGTGATCTTCCGCTGCGTTCGCTTCCGCGTCCTTGATCATCTGGTCGATTTCAGCCTCGGACAGACCCGAGTTCGCCTTGATCGTGATCTTGTTTTCCTTGCCGGTCGCCTTGTCCTTCGCGCCGACGTGCAGGATGCCGTTCGCGTCGATGTCGAAGGTCACTTCGATCTGCGGCACGCCACGCGGTGCGGGCGGGATGCCTTCGAGGTTGAACTCGCCGAGCAGCTTGTTGCCTGCTGCCATTTCGCGTTCGCCCTGGAACACCTTGATCGTCACGGCGCCCTGGTTGTCGTCCGCCGTCGAATACACTTGCGCGTGCTTCGTCGGGATCGTCGTGTTCTTGCTGATCATCTTCGTCATCACGCCGCCGAGCGTCTCGATACCGAGCGACAGCGGGGTCACGTCGAGCAGCAGCACGTCCTTGCGGTCGCCCGACAGGACCTGGCCCTGGATCGCCGCGCCAACCGCGACGGCTTCGTCCGGGTTCACGTCACGGCGCGGATCCTTGCCGAAGAATTCCTTCACCTTCTCCATGACCTTCGGCATGCGCGTCTGGCCGCCGACCAGGATCACGTCGTCGATGTCCGACACCTTGACGCCTGCGTCCTTGATCGCGATGCGGCACGGTTCGATCGTGCGCTCGACGAGGTCTTCCACCAGCGCTTCCAGCTTCGCGCGGGTGATCTTCAGGTTCAAGTGCTTCGGACCCGACGCGTCCGCCGTGATGTACGGCAGGTTGATTTCGGTCTGCTGGCTCGACGACAGCTCGATCTTCGCCTTTTCAGCGGCTTCCTTCAGGCGCTGCAGCGCGAGCACGTCCTTCGACAGGTCGACGCCCTGCTCCTTCTTGAACTCGCCGATGATGTAATCGATGATGCGCTGGTCGAAGTCTTCGCCGCCGAGGAACGTGTCGCCGTTGGTCGACAGCACTTCGAACTGCATTTCGCCGTCGACGTCCGCGATCTCGATGATCGACACGTCGAACGTACCGCCGCCGAGGTCATACACGGCGATCTTGCGGTCGCCCTTCTCGGCCTTGTCGAGGCCGAACGCGAGCGCGGCTGCGGTCGGCTCGTTGATGATCCGCTTGACTTCGAGGCCCGCGATGCGGCCGGCATCCTTGGTTGCCTGGCGCTGGCTGTCGTTGAAGTACGCCGGCACCGTGATCACGGCTTCCGTGACCGGCTCGCCGAGGTAGTCTTCGGCCGTCTTCTTCATCTTGCGCAGCACTTCCGCCGAAACCTGCGGCGGCGCGAGCTTTTCGCCGTGCGCTTCGACCCATGCATCGCCATTGTCGGCCTTGATGATGCTGTAAGGCATCAGGCCGATGTCCTTCTGGACTTCCTTCTCTTCGAAGCGGCGGCCGATCAGGCGCTTCACTGCGAACAGCGTGTTCTTCGGGTTGGTCACCGATTGACGCTTGGCCGGCGCGCCGACGAGCACTTCGTTGTCGTCCATGTAGGCGATGATCGACGGCGTGGTGCGCGTGCCTTCCGAGTTCTCGATGACCTTGACCTGGTTGCCTTCCATGATGGCGACGCACGAGTTCGTGGTGCCGAGGTCAATACCGATGATCTTTCCCATTTTTCCTAATCTCCAGAAATGCTTGTTTGCTGCGCAAAACCCCGCGTTTTGGGGCGGTTTCGCGCGCCAGAATTCAACTCTGTTCCCGAAATGCGTCCGGCCGGTCCGTTTTCAAGACCCGCCGAGCGATGCGGATATTAAATTTTTTCAATCGCCGCCGGCTAGGGGATCGCTACCCGCCGCCGCGATTTTCGCGCGTGCCGCCGACACGGCCGCCTCGAACTGCGCGAGGCCATGCCAGCCTGTGGCGCGGCCGAGCCTCTTGCCGCGGTGGAAGAAGAACCATGTCGGCACACCGTGCAGCCCGAAGCGGCGCCCCAGCTGGTGGTGTTCGTACACGCTGCAATGGAACCACTTCAAGCCCAGCGCGCGGATGGCGTCGGGCTGGGCGAGCATCGCCTTTTTCGCGATCTCGCAGTTGAAGCAGTCGACGCCCCAGAAGAACACCACCGCAAGCGCGTCCCCCGCGCCGTCGATCGCCGCGTCGAACGTACCGGCGTCCAGCGCCTGCATGTCGAACGCGTCAAATGCGGCCGGATCGACGCCGGCGGGCACCATCGCGACGCCCTTACTTCGGCTGCGCGACGGTGACGAGCGCCGGACGCAGCACGCGGTCGGCGATCGTGTAGCCCTTCTGCAGCACCGTGACGACGGTGTTCGGCTCCTGCTCGGCCGGCACCATCGAAATTGCCTGGTGCTGGTGCGGATCGAACTTCTCGCCGACCGGGTTGATCGCGACGACGCGGCCCTTCTCGAGTGCGCTCGTCAGCTGGCGCAGCGTCAGCTCGACGCCTTCGCGCACCTTCGCGATATCGCCGGACGTATCGTTGACGGCCGCTTCCAGGCTGTCCAGCACGGGCAGCAGGTGCTCCGCAAAGCTCTCGATCGCGAACTTGTGCGCCTTCGAGACGTCGTCCTGCGCGCGGCGGCGGACGTTCTCGGTCTCGGCCTTCGCCCGCAGGTAGCTCTCCTGCAGCTCGGCGACCTTGGCTTGAGCCTCCGCGAGCGCCGCGTCGGCTGCTTCGGCGGCGGGAGCAGCGCCTTGCGCCGCCTGCTTCTCGCTGCCGGTATCTTCGGCCGATTGGGTAGACGGGTTCTCTTGCGTGTTTTCCATGTCGCTGAAAGTCGATTAGAGGTTGAAGCCAAATCGGCAACCGCCGGACCGAATACCCGGCGGCACCGCACATTGCTGGTGCAAATAAGGGTGAAAACTGCGATTTCAAGAGGGTTATCCGCCGGCATTCTCCAATGCCGCGAAACAACCGCGCGTCGCACCGGTGCATCGCCCGCATAGTCCGCCACGGCAGGCGAAACGGGCTGTAACAACGCTTACCTGGCAAGTACTAGCTTGGCACAGTCCCGCTGCACTACACTCCACTCAAGCGTCGGAAAAGCGTGTTTACCCTTAGCTGACCGACGCCTTACAACCACCCCCTGGCGCCGTTTTCACCCCTTCTCGAGGGGAGTACCGTGAAACTGACCTTTGCGATATCGGTGGTCGCGCTGGTACTCATTGCCGGCACCACCACCATCTGCCTGTCGGGAGCCGTGACCGACCGCACGACCGAATACGGGAGCGCGCGGGCGACGTTCGACCAGATGTTCAGCTCCCACCAGAAAATCTGTCGATGATGCGCCGGTCGCGCTTCGTCGGCCGGCCGTGCAATTCGGCCGCCGGCTCGCGATACGTGCGACGCCGCTCCAGTTCGGCGAGCCGCGCGGCCCGCCCCGCTTCCGTTTCCTCGTAAAGCGTCTGCGCGACGCTCGCCGGCCCGCGCACGTCGCACACGCCGAGGACGGCAATGTGCCAGACGATGCCGTCGATCGCAATTTCGACCTCGTCGCCCACGCGCACTTCCTTCGCCGGCTTGACTGCAGCCCCGCCGATCTTCACGTGCCCCTTGTCGACCGCATCGGTCGCAAGCGAGCGCGTCTTGAAGAACCGGGCCGCCCACAGCCATTTGTCGATGCGCAGCTTCGCGCCCGGTTCGGTCGAAATCTTGTAGTTCATCGCACCTCACCCGCCGTTTCGGGCTGCGCGGCCTTGACCGGCCAGCCCTGCAGATTCTCGGCGACGATCTCGCCGAGCGCGCCGATCCACGCGGGCGCGCCGTTCAGGCACGGAATCCGGTGGAACGCCTTGCCGCCGCCGGCGAGGAACTCGTCGCGCACTTCCATGCCGATCTCCTCGATCGTCTCCAGGCAATCGGCCGTGAAACCGGGACAGAACACGTCGGCCCGCTGTACGCCGGCCTCGCCGAACTCGCGCAACGTCGGCGCGGTATAAGGCTGCAGCCATTCGGCCTTGCCGAAACGCGACTGGAACGTGACGCGGCACTCGGTCGTCGACAGCCCGAGCGCGGCCATCAGCAGCGCGCCCGTCTGCTGGCACTGGTCGTGATAGGGATCGCCGAGGTCGAGCGTGCGCTTCGGCACGCCGTGAAAGCTCAGCACGAGCTTGTCGCCGGCCGCGAAATCCGGCCGGCCGTGCTGCGCCCAATACTGGCGCACCTGCTCGGCCAGCGCGTGGATGTAGGCCGGATGGTCGGCGTAGTGCCGTATCGTGCGCACCTCCGGCTGGTTGCGCATGCGCGAGAGCGCGTCGAATGCGGCGTCGAATGCGGTGGCCGTGGTCGACGCCGAGTATTGCGGATACATCGGCATCAGCAGCACGCGCTCGACGCCGGCGCGCTTGAACTGCGCGAGCGCGTGCGAGATGTTCGGACTGCCGTAGCGCATCGCGTAGTCGACCTGCACTTGATAACCGTTCGACGCGAGCAGGTGCCGCACGCCGTCGGTCTGGCGCACGGTATGCACGCGCAGCGGCGAGCCCTCGGGCATCCAGACGGCCGCGTATTTCTTCGCGGACGCGCGGCCGCGCAGCGGCAGGATCAGCGTGCGCAGCAGCACCTGCCAGACGGCCTGCGGAATCTCGACGACTCGCGGATCCGACAGGAATTCGGTCAGATAGCGCCGCACGGCACGCGGCGTGGGCGCATCGGGCGTGCCGAGATTGATCAGCAGCACACCGATGCGATGGGCGGCCGCGATACTCGAAGGCGGCTCAAGATCGAAACGCATGGGCAAGAACGTGCTCGGGGCACGGGACCGGACGGCTCTCAATTATAGCGGGCCGCCTCGCGCCGGTCGGCTGGCCGTTCGGCCGACTGTCGGCGCACGCGGCGCCGCGGCACGATGACGGGGCGGGATCGGGCTGGCGCTCGCAGGCTACTGCTGGCTCAGCGTGAGCGACAGCAGCCGCGCGGTGATGTCGACGATCGGGATCACGCGGTTGTACGCCATGCGGGTCGGGCCGATCACGCCGAGCGTGCCGACGATCTGCCCGTTCACCTCGTAAGGGGCGGTAACGACGCTCATTTCCTCGATCGGCACGAGTGTCGATTCGCCACCGATGAAGATCTGCACGCCCTGGGCGTGGCTCGACACGTCGAGCAGTTGCAGGAGGCCCGTCTTTTGGTCGAATACGTCGAACAGCTTGCGCAGCCGGGCCATGTCGGACGACAGATCCGCCACCTCGAGCAGGTTGCGCTCGCCGGAAATCAGCACGGTGTCCTCGGTGTCGGGCACCTCGGTGCTGGCCGTCACGGCCGCATGCATCAGCGTGGTCATGTCGCCGCGCAACTGGTCGATCTCGTCGCGCAGGCGACGGCGCACCTCGTCGAACGACAGCCCGGCGAAATGCGCGTTGATGTAGTTGGACGCCTCGGTCAGTTGCGACGGCGAGTAGTCGCGCGGCGTCGCGAGCATCCGGTTCTGCACGTCGCCCTCGGGCGTCACGATGATCAGCAGGATGCGCTTGTCCGACAGGCGCATGAACTCGATCTGCTTGAACACGTGGCTGCGGCGCGGCGTCAGCACGACGCCCGCGAACTGCGACAGGTTCGACAGCACGCTCGCGGCGGCCGCCACGACGCGCTGCTGCGGCTCGCCGGCCTGCAGCGTGTTCTGCACCTGCCGCGCGACGGCCTCGGCGTCGATCGGCACCTCGACCGTCAGCATCGTGTCGACGAACAGCCGGTAGCCGCGCGGCGTCGGCACGCGGCCGGCCGACGTGTGCGGGCTCGACACGAGGCCGAGCTCCTCCAGGTCGGACATCACGTTGCGGATCGTCGCCGGGCTCAGCTCGAGCCCGGAGTAACGGGACAACGTGCGCGATCCGACTGGCTGACCGTCGGCGATATACCGTTCGATCAGGGTTTTCAGGAGGGTTCGTGCGCGAGGATCTAGCATGGTGGAAAATTTTAGCGCAACCGCGCGACCGCGGCGAGTGGCGTCGGCCGCCGATGCGCGGGCCGACCCGATCCGGCCCCGTCAGCGCACAGCCGGTTCTTTTCGTCAACGAGCTATGGTGTAATGCCGGCATGAAAACCGGTAATCAGTTCAACACTGTCGCGCTCGTCGGCCGGAGCAACACGCCGAACATCGCCGAGCCGCTCGCCACGCTGGCCGCCTGCATCGCCAAGCGGGGCTTCGAGGTCGTCTTCGAAGCCGAGACCGCGCGCGAGATCGGCATCACCGGCTACCCGGCGCTGACCCCGGCCGAAATCGGGGCGCGCGCCGACGTGGCGGTCGTACTGGGCGGCGACGGGACGATGCTCGGCATCGGCCGTCAGCTCGCGCCGTACAAGACACCGCTGATCGGGATCAACCACGGGCGGCTCGGCTTCATCACCGATATCGCGGCGGCCGACATGCAGGCCCTCGTCCCGGTGATCCTGTCGGGCAAGTTCGAGCGCGAGGAGCGCTCGCTGCTCGAGGCCCGGATCATGCGCGACGGCGAACCGATCTACCACGCGCTCGCGTTCAACGACGTCGTCGTGAACCGCAGCGGCTTCTCCGGGATGGTCGAGCTGCGCGCGTCGGTCGACGGCCGGTACATGTACAACCAGCGTTCGGACGGCCTGATCGTCGCCACGCCGACCGGCTCGACCGCTTACGCGCTGTCGTCGGCCGGCCCGATCCTCCACCCGCAGCTGCAGGGCATCGTGCTCGTGCCGATCGCGCCGCACGCGCTGTCGAACCGGCCGATCGTACTGCCCGACGATTCGAAAATCGCGATCCAGATCGTCGGCGGGCGCGACGTCAACGTGAACTTCGACATGCAGTCGTTCACGTCGCTCGAACTGAACGACACGATCGAGGTGCGCCGCTCGAAGCACACGGTGCCGTTCCTGCACCCGATCGGCTACAGCTACTACGCGACGCTGCGCAAGAAGCTGCACTGGAACGAACACGCCTCGAACGAAGACGACAAGGCGTCCTGACGCCGCTCCGCCCGACACCATGCTCCGCCACCTCTCGATCCGCGACTTCGTCATCGTCGCCGCGCTCGATCTCGAATTCGACAGCGGCTTTTCCGTCTTTTCCGGTGAAACCGGCGCCGGGAAATCGATCCTGATCGACGCCCTCGCCCTCGCGCTCGGCGAACGCGCCGACGCGAGCGTCGTACGAACCGGCTGCGGCCGCGCCGACATCACCGCCGAATTCACGCCGCACGACCGCGTCGCGCGCTGGCTCGACGAACACGCGTTCGACACCGAGGACACGGTGATGCTGCGCCGCGTGATCGATGCGAACGGACGGTCGCGCGCGTTCATCAACGGCACCAGCGCGACGCTCGCGCAGCTGCGTGAACTCGGCGAAATGCTCGTCGACATCCACGGCCAGCATGCGCACCAGCTGCTGATGCGGCCCGACGCGCAGCGCGAGCTGTTCGACACGCACGCGGGGCTCGTCGCCGATGCGGCGAACGTCGCGCGCGCGTGGCGCGTGTGGCGCGACGCGACGCAGGCGATCGAGGCCGCGAAGGCGCACGAACGGGAGCTGCAGCTCGAACGCGAAAAGCTCGCGTGGCAGCTCGCCGAGCTCGACAAGCTCGCGCCGCAGCCCGGTGAATGGGACGAGGTCAGCAACGAGCACAAGCGCCTGTCGCATTCGGCGAACCTGATCGACGGCGTGCGCGGCGCACTCAACGCGTTGTCCGAGGCCGACGACGCGATGCTCGCGCAGCTCGGCGCGATCGTGTCGAAGCTGCGCAGCCTGGCCGACTACGACACCGCGCTCGGCGACGCGCTCGCGTCGCTCGAACCGGCCGAGATCCAGCTGCAGGAAGCCGTCTACTCGCTGTCGCACTATGCGCAGCGCGTCGATCTCGATCCCGAGCGGCTCGCGAAGGTCGAAACGCGCCTCGATGCGCTGCATTCGACCGCCCGCAAGTTCCGGTTGCCGCCCGACACGCTGCACGAAGAACACGCGGCGCGCCGCGCGCAGCTCGCCGCGCTCGACGCGGCAGCCGATCTCGGTGCGCTCGAGGCGACGCAGGCCAAGGCGCGGGAGGCCTATCTCGCCGATGCCAGGCATCTGTCGAAGGCGCGCGCGCAGGCCGCCAAGGCGCTCGGCACGGCCGTCACGGCCGGCATGCAGGAACTGTCGATGGCGGGCGGAAGCTTCGAAGTCGCGCTCGTCCCGCTCGCCGACGGCGGCCCGCACGGGCTCGAGCAGGTCGAATTCCGGGTCGCCGGCCACCCCGGCGTGCCGCTGCGGCCGCTCGCGAAGGTCGCGTCGGGCGGCGAGCTCGCGCGGATCAGCCTCGCGCTCGCAGTGATCGCAAGCGCGGCGAGCCCGACGCCGACGCTGATCTTCGACGAAGTCGATACGGGGATCGGCGGCGGCGTCGCCGAAGTGGTCGGCCGCCTGCTGCACCAGCTCGGGCGCGATCGCCAGGTGCTGTGCGTGACGCACCTGCCGCAGGTCGCCGCGCGCGGCGATCACCACTTCCAGGTCGCGAAGGGCGCCGACGAGCGCGGCGGCACGGTGTCGACGGTCGTCGCGCTCGACCGCGCCAACCGGATCGAGGAAGTCGCGCGGATGCTCGGCGGGCTCGAGATCACGGCCACGACGCGCAAGCACGCGAAGGAAATGCTGGCGGCCTGACGCGGGTACTGAGCCGCCCGAATGCAAAAAGACCGGCGCATGCGCCGGTCTTTTTTGCCGCACGGCCGCTCGCCCGACCGCGCCCGCCCTGCTCCGCGAATTCGAACGCCCGACTCAAACGCCCGACTCAAACGCCCGTTTCAGCCGTCCCGAACACGCGCGCCCACAGCGCCGTCACGGCTGCCCGCTCATCGGCCACCACGGCCGGATCGACCCGCGCCTTCTCCATCCCGTCGAGCCGCAGCTTGTGCTGCAGCTTCCGGTACTTCCGGTAGGCCGCGCCGACGCGCTCGGCCTCGTCCTCGCCCATCAGCCCGAAGCGCGCGACCTCGCGCAGCAGCGCGATGTTGCCCGTGTTGCGGATCAGCTCGGCGTCGCTCGACGCGTGCAGCAGCACCCAGTACTGGACGATGAATTCGATGTCGACCATCCCGCCGCGATCGTGCTTCAGGTCGAACAGCTCGGTCTGGTTCGGATGGCCGGCAAACACCTTGCCGCGCATGTCGACGATCTCCTTCGCGAGCACGCCGCCGTCGCGCGGCGTCGTCAGCACCTGCTGGCGGATCGCCTCGAAGTCCGCGCCGATCTGCGCGTCGCCCGCGCTGTAGCGGGCACGCGTCAGCGCCTGGTGCTCCCACACCCACGCGGTGTTCGCGGCATCGCCCTCGCGCAGCTGGTAGCGGCGGAACGCATCGAGATCGGTGACGAGCAGCCCGGCCTCGCCGTTCGGCCGCAGCCGCAGGTCGATGTCGAACAGCGCGCCGGCCCCGGTCGCCGTGGTGAGCCACGTGATGAGCCGCCGCGTGAAGGTCGTGTAGACGTCCGCCGAGCGCTCGTCCGCGTCGTCGTACAGGAAGATCAGGTCGAGATCGGATGCGTAGCCGAGCTCCTTGCCGCCCAGCTTGCCGTACGCGATCACCGCGAACTTCGGCACGTCGCGATGGCGCTTCGCGAGCTGGGACCAGACGACTTCGATCGTCACGTCGAGCACCGCGTCGGCCAGCTCGGACAGCCGGTCGCTCACGTGCTCGACCGACAGCTGCCCGGCCAGGTCGATCAGCAGGATCCGGAACACCTCCGCGTGCTGCGCGTGCCGCAGCAGGTCCATCTGCTGCTCGGGGCCGTCGGCCGCCGCGAGACGCGCGCGCAGCGCGTCCTTGAACGCAGGCCAGTCGAACGGGCTCGCGATCGCCTCGTCGTCGAGCAGTTCGTCGAGCAGTTGCGGGTGGCGGATCAGGTATCCGCCGCCCCAGCGCGTCGCGCCGAGCACCGACAGCACGCGGTCGAGCGCGGCCGGATACTCGGTCAGCAGCGCGAGATAGACGCCGCGCCGGCTGACCGTCTCGAGCAGGTCGAACAGGCGCACGATCGTGTCGTCGCGGCGTGCGGCGTCGATCGTCGGCGCGGCGTCGAGCGCCCGCTGCGCGACGCGGTCGAAGCGCTGCCGGCTCTTTTCCGGCAGGCCCGCATAGCGCGTCGATTGCCAGATCGCACGCAGCCGCGCGAGCACGGCGGCCGGATCGGCGAAACCGAGGCCGTCGAGGCGCGCGACCAGCGCATCGTCCTCGCCGTCGTCGCCCAGCGCGCCGCTCCAGATCCATGCGGCGGCCGTGTCGTCACCCGCCGCGCAAGGGCCGCCGCCCTTCACCTTGTCCGCGAAGAGCTGGTCGAACTGCGCCTCGACGAAGTTCCGGTGCTCATCCAGCACCGTCATCAGCGCCGCATAGTCGGCAAAGCCGAGCGACGCGGCCAGCGCCGCGCGTTCATCCGGCTCGACCGGCATCGCGTGCGTCTGCGCGTCGTTGCGGTACTGCAGCCGGTGCTCGAGCGTGCGCAGGAAGTTGTAAGCATCGGCGAGGCGCGCGCGCACGTCCTCGCCGATCAGCCCGCGCGCCTGCGCATGGCGCAGCACCGCGAGCGTCGGCCGCACGCGGAATTCCGCATCCTGGCCGCCCCGGATCAGCTGGAATACCTGCGCGCTGAACTCGATCTCGCGGATCCCGCCGCGCCCGAGCTTGATGTCGTCGGACTTGTCGGGCCGCATCGACGCACGGCGCGCGGCTTCCTGCCGGATCTGCTGGTGCAGCGAGCGGATCGCGCCGATCACGCCGAAATCGAGATAGCGGCGATACACGAACGGCTTGACGATCGACTCGAGCTGCGACTCCAGCCGTCGCGCCGCGTCGCTGTCGCCTTCCGACACGAGCCGCCCCTTGATCCATGCATAGCGCTCCCACTCGCGCCCCTGCACGTAGAAATATTCCTCGAGCATGCCGAGGCTGCAGACGAGCGGCCCCGAATCGCCGTTCGGACGCAGCCGCATGTCGACGCGAAACACATAGCCGTCGGCCGTGACCTCGGACAGCACGCCGATCAGGCGCCGGCCGAGCCGCGTGAAGTATTCCTGCGTGGACAGCGGCGAACGCGCGCCGCCGGTCGTCTCGCCGTCGTCCTCGTAGACGAAGATCAGGTCGATGTCCGACGACACGTTCAGCTCGCGGCCGCCGAGCTTGCCCATCCCGACCACGCCGAGCACGACGCGCTGGCCGTCGGCGCCGCGCGGCTCGCCGTACAGCGCCTCGAGTTCAACCGACAGCAGCGCGAGCGAGCGCTGCACGGCCACTTCGGCGAGATCGGTCATCGCGCCCGTGACCTCGGCGACGTCCGCCAGCCCGCGCAGGTCGCGTTCCGCGACCGCGCCGAACGCCTCGGCACGCAACTGCCGCAGCGCGCGCTTCAGTTGCTCCTCGGTCGGCGCGGCCGTGCCGGCCGGCGTCGCCAGCAGCTCGGTGAGGCGCGCGTCGAGCTGCGCGCGGCCGAGCGGCGCGGCGGCCCACGCGGCGACCTGTTCGGCCAGCGCGGGCCGCGCGGCAGCCGCGCGAGCAAGGTATCGGGAATAGGACGTGCTGATCAGGGCGGAAGCGTCGGTCATCGAGAAGCGGGCCTGGCGGAAAGGCCGGCCGGCAGCGGGCCGGCGCGTGCGCGCCCCGCTACCGGCCGGCCCCATGGATTCGGCGCGGCATCGCGGGGCGCGTGTGCGCCCGCCGCGAAACCGCGCGCCGGAAAGCCCGTGCCGCGCTGCCGCAACGGCCGCCGGCACGAACCCGTGTGATACATTTCAACGTCAGTCTGCAAAACTACCATATCGCCGCCCGTCCGCCGCATGTCCGACCGTCAGGAATCCGCCGTAGCTGCGCCCGAAGCGGGACCTCCGAAGCACGATCATCCGGTCCTGCGCCGCGTGTTCCGGGTGACGCTGGCAGTCGGGCTCGGCACCTACTTCGTCGCGTCCGGCGCGTTCCTCGGGCTGCGCTACGTACTGCTGCCCCGCATCGACGAATTCCGCCCGCGCATCGAGCGCGCGGTGTCCGACAAGCTCCACGCGCAGCTTTCGATCGGCAAGCTTTCCCCGAACTGGTCCGGCATGCAGCCGGGCGTCGAACTCACGAACCTGACGATCCGCGGCCACGACGGCAAGGTCGCGCTGGCGGTGCCGCATGCAACGGCCGCGCTGTCGTGGATGTCGCTGCTGCGGCTGTCGCCCGCGCTGTCGAGCCTGATCGTCGACCAGCCCGACCTCGTCGTCGCACGGGCGGCCGACGGCTCGCTGAGCGTCGCGGGCGTCGGCGTGGCAACCACCCACGGCGGCAACGACACGTTCGGCACGTGGCTGCTGAAGCAGGAAGCGATCGTGTTGCGCGGCGGCACGCTGCGCTGGCGCGACGCGCAGCACGACGCGCCGGAGCTCGTGCTGTCGGGCATCCGGCTCGCGGTGCTCAACGACGGCCGCGTGCACAAGGCCGCGCTGCAGGCGCCCGCGAACGGCACGCTGCTGCTCGGCCCGCTCGATTTCCGCGCACGCTTCAGGCACAAGCCGCTCGCCCCGGTCGGCAAGCCGTCGAACTGGTCGGGCGACGCGTACCTGTCGACGGGCCCGGTCGACCTGCAGACGCTCGGGCGTTACCTCGACATGCCGCTCACGATCCACGCGGGCCGGATCGACAACGCGATCTGGGCCACCTTCAGCGACGGCCACCTGCATTCGGCGGGCGGCGACCTGCAGGGCGCGGACGTCGCGCTGCGCGTGCGCCCGACGCAGCCGCGGCTCGACGTGCCGACGGTCGGCTTCGGCTGGGACATGCAGCTCGATGCCGGCCACGACTACACGCTGCACCTGACGCGCTTCAACGCGGAACTCGGCCAGCCGCCGCTGCCGGACGGCACGCCGCTCGCCCGCTCGCTCGCGCTGTCGACGCTGACGGCCCGCTACCGTGTGCCGACCGCCAGCCAGGGGCAGCTGTTGAGCGTCGTCGGCGACCGCGTCGATCTCGGCATTCTCAGCGAGTTCATTCGCGGGCTGCCGCTGCCGGCGCGCCTGCGCAACGAGCTGATCAAGATCGACCCGCGCGGGATGGTGTCGAACTATCACATCGAGGTCGAACGCGCGAAGCCTGCGCGGGCCGACCTCGCCGACGAGGAGCGGCGCATGGGCGCCGCGCCGATCGTCCGCTATCGTTTCCTCGGCGATCTGCAAGGCATCAGCTTCGCCGCGCAGGAGCCGCCGCCCGGGCTGTCGCCGCGTGGCCACCCGCGGGCCGGCTGGCCGGGCGTCGAGAACCTCTGGGGCCGCGTCGATGCGAACGAAACGGGCGGCAGCGCGCATTTCGATACGGTCAACGCGGCGGTCACGGTACCCGGCGAATTCGACGAGCCGCGCCTGACGTTCGACCGGTTGCGCGGCAACGCAAAGTGGGCGATCACGCCCGCGGCCGGCGAAAAGCATGCGCGCGTCGAAGTGACCCTGCCCGACCTGCTCGTCTCGAACCCCGATGCCGAAATCGCGGTGTCCGGCTCGTACACGAACCCCGGCCACGGCCGCGGCTCGCTCGACCTGCGTGCCGATTTCGCGCGTGCGTCGGTGGCGCGCATTCCGCGCTACCTGCCGACCGGGATGTCCGAACACCTGCGCGACTATCTCGGCCACGCGCTGCAGGCCGGCCAGGTGACCAAGGGTGCGTCGATCGTCGCCCGCGGCCCGCTCGAGAAATTCCCGTTCGAACACGAGCCGGACGCCGGCGTGTTCCACATCGTCGCGCCGTTCACCGGCGGCCGCTTCGAACCGACGCCGTACCCGCCGCGCAAGCTCGCGAACGGCACGCCGAGCGTCTGGCCGGCGCTCGACGGGATCGACGGCGTGTTCGAGCTCGCGCAGAACAAGCTGCGCTTCGACATCGATCGTGCGCACTACAAGCGCGTCGCGCTGACGAAGGTCGCGGGCCGCATCGACGATCTCGGCAACCCGAGCCACTCGCCGCTCATCATCGACGGTCATGCGCAGGGCCCGCTCGCCGACCTGATCGACTACGCGGACAACAGCTCGCTCGGCACGATGAGCGGGCATATCGGCCAGCGGATCGATGCGCAGGGGCCCGCGTCGCTCGCGCTCAAGATCACGATTCCGCAGCACGTCCCGCATCCGCACACGCACGTCGAAGGCGCGCTCGCATTCGGCGGCAACACACTGACGACCAGCGGCGTGCCGCCGCTGTCCGCGCTGCGCGGCAGTGTCCGGTTCACCGAGGCCGGCGCATCGCTGCACGACCTGTCGGGGCGCTTCCTCGGCGGGCCGGTGCGCGCGAGCGGCAACTTCCAGTCGCACGGCCCGTATACGGTGGACGTCGACGGCCGGCTCGCGCTCGACGCCGCGCGCGGCCTGAACCTGCACGGCCCGGCAGCCGCGCTGCTCGAGCACGTGGTCGGCGACGCGCCGTACAAGGTCGCCGTGCGCGGCGCGCCGGGCCGCCTGCCCGACATCAGCGCGCATTCCGACCTGACCGGCGTGGCACTGAATTTCCCCGCGCCGTTCGCAAAACCGGCCGGCACGCCGATGCCGTTCAGCTTCACGCTGCAGCCGGCGCCGCAGGCGGACGGCAAGCGCCTCGAGCACGCCGACCTGACGCTCGGCCCCGTGTCCGCAACCTACCTGCTCGACGCGACGCGCGGCCAGCCGCTGCGCGCGGTGCGCGGCGCGATGGGCATCCACCGGATGCCCGACATGCCGCAGGACGGCGTGAGCGCGGCCGTCGACGTCAACGAACTGGACGCCGATGCGTGGCTCGCGCTGGCCCATACGCTGAAGCCCGACACGCCGCGCACGCAGGAGCCGCAAGCCGCGCCGCGCGTCGATTTCGCGAGCTTCGCACCGAAGCGTTTCGCGCTCCATTTCGGCACGCTGAAGCTGCTCAAGCGCAACTGGGAAAACGTGATCGTCGGCGCGTCGCACGTCGACGAGCTCTGGCAGGCGAACATCGCGTCGAACCAGGTGTCGGGCTACCTGTCATGGGCGCCGGGCGGCGGCCACAACGGCGCGGGCGTGCTGAATGCGCGGCTCGCGAAGCTCGTGGTGCCCGACAGCGCGCAGCACGATCTCGTCGGCCGCGCGATGAACCTGCCGACGCCGACCGACCGCCCGATGCCGTCGATCGACCTGATCGTCGACCAGGTCGTCGCGCGCAACCACGACATCGGCCGTCTCGTCGTCAACGCGCGCAACATCGACGAAGCCGGCACGCCGGTCTGGCAGCTCGACAAGCTGGAGCTGTCGAACCCGGCCGCGAAGCTGACGGCGACCGGCAACTGGCGCACCTCGCGCCGCGCACTTGCCCGCGGTGCCGATGAAAACGATGCACCGCGCCGCACCGTGTTCGACTTCAAGCTCGACATCGACAACGCGGGCGCGCTGCTCGACCGCGTCGGCCTGCCGCGCACGCTCGCGAACGGTCACGGCACGGTCACCGGCAAGGTCGGCTGGCGCGGCGGCCCGACCGCGGTCGACTTGCCGTCGCTCGGCGGCCAGATCGCGCTCGACCTCGAACACGGCCAGATCCTGAAGGTCGATCCGGGCGCGGCGAAGCTCCTCGGCGTGCTGAGCCTGCAGAGCCTCGCGCGTTTCCTGACGCTGAATTTTCGCGACGTGATCGGCAAGGGGCTGCCGTTCGACAAGATCACGGGCACCGGCCGGATCTCGAACGGGATCGCCCGCACCGACGACTTCTCGATGATGACCGGGCCCGCGAACGTCACCGTGCGTGGCGCGGTGGATCTCGGCACCGAGACGCAGGACCTGCACGCGCACGTCGCGCCGAAAATCAGCGCGGGCGCGGCCGCGATCGGGGCGGCCATCATCAACCCGCTGCTCGGCGTCGGCGTGCTGGCCGCGAACTACGCGCTGTCGGAGACGCTGTCGCGCGCGTTCGCGCTCGACTACACGATCACCGGCTCGTGGGCGCACCCGCACATCGAGCGGGTGCGGGGCGATCAGGGTAAGATGAATCACGGTCCGGCCGATGCGGCGAGCCATTGAGCCGCGCGTCGGGCCGCGTATGGTGCCGGGCCGCACCCCATTTATGACGCAACCGATCCAGCGATGACCGACCACACCCGTTCCGCCACGCCCTTCCAGGTCGCCGCGCTGCAGATGGTGAGCACGCCGGACGTCGCGCGCAATCTCGCCGAGGCGCGCCGCCTGATCGCAGAAGCCGCCGGCGAAGGCGCGCAGCTCGTGCTGCTGCCCGAGTACTTCTGCTTCATGGGTCACCGCGACACCGACAAGCTCGCGCTCGCCGAACCTTACCGGGACGGCCCGATCCAGCATTTCCTCGCGGACGCCGCGCGTCGCCACGGCATCTGGGTGATCGGCGGCACGCTGCCGCTGAAGGCCCCGGAGCCCGATCGCGTGCTCAACACGACGCTCGTGTTCGATCCATCCGGCAACGAAGCCGCGCGCTACGACAAGATCCACCTGTTCAACTTCGAGAAAGGCGACGAGTCGTTCGACGAGGCGCGCACGATCCGCGCGGGCGATACGGTCGTCACGTTCGACGCGCCGTTCGGGCGGGTCGGCCTGTCCGTCTGTTACGATCTCCGCTTTCCGGAGCTGTATCGCAGGATGGGCGACTGCGCGCTGATCGTCGTACCGTCGGCATTTACGTATACGACCGGCCGCGCGCACTGGGAAACGCTGCTGCGCGCGCGGGCCGTCGAAAACCAGTGCTACGTGCTCGCGGCCGCGCAGGGCGGCAAGCACGAGAACGGCCGGCGCACCTGGGGCCACAGCATGCTGATCGACCCGTGGGGCGAAATCGTCGCGGTTCGCGACGTGGGCGCAAGCGTCGTGCTCGGCGCGCTCGATCCGCAGCGCATCGCCGACGTGCGCCAGAGCCTGCCCGCGTGGCGGCACCGCGTGCTGACCTGAATCGGCCGCACCGCTTGAAACACCGCGCGGCCAACCCATCTGCCCAGAAGCACCCGACAACTTTTTGAGAAACCCCGATATCCGCATGAACATCATCGAACCCGGCATCCGCAACCTCGCGCTGGCGAAGGACATCCTGCTCACGCCGTACGGCCTCGACGAAAGCCTGCTCACGCGCACGATCGCCGACATCTTCACGCATCGCGTCGACTATGCGGACCTGTACTTCCAGGCGACCCGCAGCGAAGCGTGGAGCCTCGAGGAAGGCATCGTCAAATCGGGCAGCTTCAGCATCGACCAGGGCGTCGGCGTGCGCGCGGTCGCCGGCGACCGCACCGCGTTCGCGTACTCGGACGACCTGTCCCCGGAAGCGATCGCGCAGGCGGCCGCGGCCACCAAGGCGATCGCGGCGGCCGGCGGCGGCCGCCAGAAGATCAAGGCGGCCACGTCGCTGAAGGGCATCTCGGGCCGCGACCTGTACCTGCCGTCCGATCCGCTCGCGTCGCTCGACGCGACGGCCAAGGTCAAGCTGCTCGAGCGCATCGAGCAGATGGCGCGCGGCCGCGACCCGCGCGTCACGCAGGTGATGGCCGGCCTCGCCGGCGAATACGACGTCGTGCTGGTCGCGCGCAGCGACGGCGCGCTCGCGGCCGACATCCGCCCGCTCGTGCGCGTGTCGGTCACGGTGATCGCCGAGCAGAACGGCCGCCGCGAGATCGGCTCCGGCGGCGGCGGCGGCCGCTTCGACTACGGCTACTTCACCGACGAAGTCCTGTCCCGCTACGTCGACGACGCCGTGCATGCGGCGCTCGTGAACCTCGACGCACGCCCCGCGCCGGCCGGCGCGATGACGGTCGTGCTCGGGCCGGGCTGGCCGGGCGTGCTGCTGCACGAAGCGATCGGCCACGGCCTCGAGGGCGATTTCAACCGCAAGGGTTCGTCCGCATTCGCCGGCCGGATCGGCGAGCAGGTCGCCGCGAAGGGCGTGACGGTGGTCGACGACGGCACGCTGCCGAACCGCCGCGGCTCGCTGAACATCGACGACGAAGGCAACCCGACGCAGTGCACGACGCTGATCGAGGACGGCATCCTGAAGGGCTACATCCAGGACACGCTGAACGCGCGCCTGATGAAGATGCCGGTCACGGGCAACGCGCGGCGCGAATCGTACGCGGCGCTGCCGATGCCGCGCATGACCAACACGTACATGCTGAACGGCGACAAGGATCCGCAGGAAATCATCGCGTCGGTGAAGAACGGCCTGTACGCGGTGAACTTCGGCGGCGGCCAGGTCGACATCACGAACGGCAAGTTCGTGTTCTCGGCGTCCGAGGCATACATGATCGAGAACGGCAAGATCACCTACCCGGTGAAGGGCGCGACGCTGATCGGCAGCGGCCCCGAATCGCTGAAGTACGTGAGCATGATCGGCAACGACATGTCGCTCGACACGGGTGTCGGCGTGTGCGGCAAGGAAGGCCAGAGCGTGCCGGTCGGCGTCGGCCAGCCGACCCTGCGGATCGACAAGATGACGGTCGGCGGTACGGCATAACCGCATCATGGCGCAGACATTCCGCGCATTTTGAAGAAAACGCGCGGAATGTCCGCATTTTCGACGCTCCCCGGTTGCCAGCCGCCCGGCGACGGGGTATAAATTCCGAATCAACTTTTTTGACGAACCGAATCTCCGTCATGTCCGCCAAGTTTTACTTTTACTTTTTTTGGCATCTCAGACCGCTGGCGGATCGAGAGGGTTGATGGCGCGTAAAGCGCAACCGAAATTCCCGAAAAAACCGCCGGCGAACCCGGCGGTTTTTTTTCGCCCTTCGCTTCCCGGTCGCCGCCGCAGCGGTTCCGCGGCCCCGACCGAAACCACTGAATCGCTTGAATTGATGAATCTGCCGCACGCCCACTGATCGAACGGCGCCCGGAACCAAGGAGAAACAGCATGCCCCCGCACAACACCGACGACGTCCGCATTCGCGAGCTCAAGGAACTGACGCCGCCCGCCCACCTGATCCGCGAATTCGCGTGCTCCGAAGCCGCGTCCGAGCTGATCTACAACTCGCGCCAGTCGATGCACCGCATCCTGCACGGGATGGACGACCGGCTGATCGTGGTGATCGGGCCGTGCTCGATCCATGACACGAAGGCGGCGATCGAGTACGCGGGGCGGCTCGTGAAGGAGCGCGAGCGCTTCAAGGGCGAGCTGGAAATCGTGATGCGCGTGTACTTCGAAAAGCCGCGCACGACGGTCGGCTGGAAGGGGCTCATCAACGATCCGCACCTCGACAACAGCTTCAAGATCAACGAAGGGCTGCGCACCGCGCGCGAGCTGCTGCTCCAGATCAACGAGATGGGCCTGCCGGCCGCGACCGAATACCTCGACATGATCAGCCCGCAGTACATCGCCGACCTGATCTCGTGGGGCGCGATCGGCGCGCGCACGACCGAATCGCAAGTGCACCGCGAGCTCGCGTCGGGGCTGTCGTGCCCGGTCGGCTTCAAGAACGGCACCGACGGCAACGTGAAGATCGCGGTCGACGCGATCAAGGCCGCATCGCAGCCGCACCATTTCCTGTCGGTGACGAAGGGCGGCCATTCGGCGATCGTGTCGACGGCCGGCAACGAGGATTGCCACGTTATCCTGCGCGGCGGCAAGACGCCGAACTACGACGCGGAAAGCGTGAACGCCGCGTGCGCGGACATCGGCAAGGCCGGCCTCGCCGCACGCCTGATGATCGACGCGAGCCACGCGAACAGCTCGAAGAAGCACGAGAACCAGATCCCCGTCTGTGCCGACATCGGCCGCCAGATCGCGGCCGGTGACGCCCGCATCGTCGGCGTGATGATCGAGTCGCATCTCGTCGAGGGGCGCCAGGACCTGAAGGAAGGCTGCGAACTGACCTACGGCCAGAGCATCACCGACGCGTGCATCGCATGGGACGACAGCGTGAAGGTGCTCGAAGGCCTCGCGGAATCGGTGAAGGCACGCCGCGTCACGCGCGGCAGCGGGAACTGACGGACGCAAACCGGCCGGTCGCATGGCACCGCCCCGTGGCGGGTTGGCCATGCGGTTAGCTGGCGGTCGGCGCGTCGCCCTGCTAGACTAGCTAACGTTATCTAGCTAACCAAGGGGGCGCCCATGCCGACCGTCAACATGCACGATGCCAAGTCGCGGCTCTCAAGCCTCGTCGAAGCGCTTGAATTGGGGCGCGAATCGGAAGTCGTCATCGCCCGCAACGGTCATCCGGTCGCCCGGATTGTTCCTTATGCCGCACCGAAGCGGATCGGCGCAGCCCGTCAGTTGCTTGCCGGGTTGAACATCCCGACAACCGTCGAGGCATTCAATGCCGGCGATGAATCGATCGCCGCCGACTTCGATGCCAGCTCGGAACAGCGACTCGCCCCGTGAAGCTGCTGCTCGACACGCACATCGCGCTATGGGCAGCCGAAGGCGCACCTCAACTTTCCGCGACTGCGGCCGCGTTGATCGAACATCCCGAAAACACGCTGTACGTCAGCGCCGCGTCCATCTGGGAGATTGCGATCAAATACCGCAAAGGCAATCTGCCGGTCCATCCGCGCGATGCACGTTCGGCATTCCGACTCGCAGGTTTTGCGGAGTTGCCAATCAGCAGCGATCACGTCGAAGGCGTCGCCGCACTGCCGGATTTTCCGGATCACGCCGATCCGTTCGACCGCGTGATGATCGCTCAGGCACTCCATGAAGGCATGCCGCTCATCAGCGCCGATGCCAAAATATGGCGCTATCAC
Organism: Burkholderia sp. LK4; assembly: GCF_001043615.1. Classification (NCBI taxonomy): domain Bacteria; kingdom Pseudomonadati; phylum Pseudomonadota; class Betaproteobacteria; order Burkholderiales; family Burkholderiaceae; genus Burkholderia; species Burkholderia sp. LK4. The sequence goes on along the minus strand of NZ_LDUL01000028.1, from coordinate 2,177 downwards.
GCGACGCTGATGCTGCGAGCATGACGCTCATCCCGCTGCAAAATCAAAGCCCGGCCCGCACCGGGCTTTTTCATGCACCGCAGGTCTTGCGCGCAAGCATCACTCGAGCGCGCCCGAACCGAAGATCTCGGTATTGATGCGTTCCGGCGCGACGCCGAGCGCGACCAGCGCATCGCGTTGTGCCTTCATGAACGCGATCGGGCCGCAGACGTAGTAGTCGGCGTCCGGCACCAGCGCGTAGTGCCGCACGCGCTCCGGCGTGAGGCGCCCTTCCAGGTCGTGGTCGACGCCGACGCGATCGTTCGGGCCGACCAGCTCGTACAGCACCGTGCGTTTGACGTTCGCATGCTCGCGCACCGTGTCGTTCAGCCAGTCGCGGAACGCGTGCACCGCGCCCGAGCGGCATGCATGGACGAACCGCACGTCACGCTTGCTGCCTTCGTCGACCAGCGTCGACGCCATCGACACCATCGGCGTCAGGCCGACGCCGCCGGAAATCAGCACCACCGGCGTCTCGACGCCACGCTTCAGCGAGAATTCGCCCATCGGCGCAGTGGCCTCGACAATCGCGCCCTCTTCCACGCCGTCGTGCATAAGCGTCGACACCTTGCCGGCCGGAATGACTTCCGGCTTGCCGGCTTCGCGCTTCACCGATATGCGCAGCCACTTGCCGTGCGGCGCGTCGGACAGGCTGTACTGGCGCGGCTGGTCGACGCCGAGATCGCCGACGAAACGCTTCACCGTGATGTACTGGCCGGGCTCGAACGTCGGCGCCGCGCCGCCGTCGGCGGGCGTCAGGTAGAACGACGTGATCTCGTCGCTTTCGCGCACCTTGCGCTCGACCTTGAACGGCCGGAACCCGCTCCAGGCGGCACCCGCGTACAGGTCGGCCTCGGCGCCGATCAGGATCTGCGCGAGCTGGCCGTAAGCTACGCGCCACGCCTCGAGCGTATCGGCATCGACCGCGTCGCCCAGCACCTCGACGATCGATGCGAGCAGGTTCTCGCCGACGATCGGGTAATGCTCGGGGCGGATGTTCAGGCTCGCGTGCTTGTGCGCGATGTGCGACACCGCCCCGCCCAGCGCACCGAGATTGTCGATGTTCGCCGCATACGCGTAGACGGCCTTTGCGAGCGTTTCCGGCTGGCTGCCCGTCGTCTGGTGCGTCTGGTTGAACAGGTTCTTCAGTTCCGGATGGCGCGCGAACATGCGCTGGTAGAAGTGCTTCGTGATCGTCGCGCCGTGCACGGCGAGGACAGGGGCAGTGGCCTTCACACGAGCCATCTGGTCAGCGGTGATGTGGGTCATGTTCGTTCTCCGTTAAACATGCACACACAATACCTTTTTAAGAATTCGATGCCCCTCGGGCAAATTGTCGCAGTGCGCCAAGGGTAAGGGGGCGAATCGTCAGCGGTCAGCGGACACGGCCGCGTTCCCACAGCACGTCCGATCCGCCGTCGGTACGGTTCAGCACGCGCGCCAGCACGAACAGCAGGTCCGACAGCCGGTTCACGTAGCGCCGCGGCGCATCATTGAGCGTTTCGGTACGCCCGAGCGCGACGATCGAACGCTCCGCGCGACGGCATACGGTTCGGCACACGTGCGCGAGCGACGCCGCGCGCGAGCCGGCCGGCAGGATGAATTCCTTCAGCGGCGGCAGCGTCGCGTTGTAGTCGGCGAGCCAGCGATCGAGCCGCGCGAGATGCGTGTCGTCGAGCACCGTATGGCCGGGAATGCACAATTCGCCGCCGAGATCGAACAGGTCATGCTGGATCGTCACGAGCGCCGTGCGGATATCGTCCGGCAGCGTTTCGGCGAGCAGCACGCCGAGGTTCGAGTTCAGCTCGTCGACGTCGCCGATCGCGGCGATCCGCGTATCGTCCTTGCCGATACGCCGGCCGTCGCCGAGGCCGGTGGTGCCGTCGTCGCCGGTACGCGTGGCGATCTTGCTCAAGCGGTTGCCCATGCGGATGTCCTCTCGTGCGCGGCCGCGATGCGGCCCGGTTGCGTTCGAACGCGATTATCGCAGCCCGCGACGGCAGGCGCAGCAGGCGTTACAGCGTAGAATGGGCCGAAACCCAGCAGCACGGGAGCCGGAGCGGCGCCAACGCGCTCATCCGGATCGACAAGGAGACGTTCGTGAATCACCCTGCCCCGCCGGCCGCCACGCGCCGCCC
>NZ_LDUL01000027.1:0-205717 GCF_001043615.1 Burkholderia sp. LK4 | reverse complement strand
CGCGATGCCGACGTCGGCCGCGGCAAGCGCGGGCGCATCGTTGATCCCGTCGCCGACCATCGCGACGATTCCGCCGTGCGTGCGCTTCAGCTCGGCGACGACGCGCGCCTTGTCGTCGGGCAGCACCTGCGCATGCACCTCGCCGATGCCGAGCGACGCCGCGACGGCTGCCGCGCTGCCACGATTGTCGCCCGTCACGAGCACGCTCGCGACGCCGCGCGCCGACAGTGCCGCGATCGCGTCGCGGGCGCCCGGCTTCACGGTGTCGCCGAAAGCGATCAGCGCGAGCAACGCGCGCGGCGCATCGGCGCGCATCAGCCACGAGATCGTGTTGCCCGCGCATTCGAGTTCCGCCGCGCGGGCGTCGAGCGCGGGCGGCACGGCGATGCCGAGCTCGTCGCGCCAGCGTGTGCTGCCCAGCGCGAGCAACTGCCCGCCGACGCGAGCTTCCACGCCGCGTCCCGCCACCGCGCGCGCATCGGCCGCGCTTGCCGGCGGCACTGCACTGCCGCGTGCGGCAACGTCGGCGTCGTGCGCGGCGACCACGGCGCGAGCGAGCGGATGGTCGCTCTGACGCTGCACCGCCGCCGCGAGCGCGAGCGCTTCGTCATGCGGCACGCCGACCGCTTCGAACGCCGTCACGGACGGCTTGCCTTCGGTCAGCGTGCCGGTCTTGTCGAACGCGATCACCGTGGTGCGCTGCGCGAGTTCGAGCGCCTGCGCATCCTTGATCAGCACGCCGCGCCGCGCCGCAACGCCCGTGCCGGCCATGATCGCGGCGGGCGTCGCGAGGCCGAGCGCGCACGGGCACGCGATGACGAGCACCGCGACCGCGTTGAGGATCGCGGTTTCGGTGCCGGCGCCGGCGATCAGCCAGCCGGCCAGCGTCAGCACGGCGATGCCGAGGATGGCGGGCACGAACACCTCGCTCACGCGATCGACGAGCCGCTGGATCGGCGCCTTCTCGGCCTGCGCGGATTCGACGAGGCGGATGATGCGCGCGAGCGTCGTCTCCGCGCCGATCGCAGTGGTTTCGACGACGAGCGCGCCTTCGCCGTTGATCGAGCCGGCCGTGACGGGGTCGCCGTCGTCCTTCGGCACCGGCAGGCTTTCACCGGTGATCACCGATTCGTCGACGTGCGAGCGGCCCGACACGATCCGGCCGTCGACGGGCACACGCTCGCCGGGCCGGATGCTGACGCGGGTGCCGACACGCACCTGCGCCAGCGGCACGTCGCGTTCGATGCCGTGCTCGACGACGCGGGCCCGGTCGGGACGCAACGCGTTCAGCGCGCGGATCGCGTCGGTGGTCTGGCGCTTCGCGCGCGATTCGAGCCATTTGCCGAAGCGCACCAGCGTGACGATGACGGCCGACGCCTCGAAATACAGGTGGCCGGAATGACCGGTGCCGCGCAGCAGCATCCACAGGCTCAGCCCGTACGCGGCCGACGTGCCGAGCGCGACGAGCAGATCCATGTTGCCGGTGCGCGCCTTCACCGCGTGCCATGCCGCGCGATAGAAGCGCGCGCCGAAGCCGAACTGGACGATCGAGGCGAGCACGAGCTGGACCCAGCCGTTCGGCATCAGGTGGATGCCGAACGGCGCGACGAGCATCGGCGCGACCAGGGGCGCGCTCAGCACCGCGGACCAGATCACGAGATCGCGTTCGCGGATCGCTTCGAGGCGCTTGCGTGTTTCGGGGTCCTGCGCGGCGCTGGCCGGTTGCGCGTCGGCGCCGGCCGTGGCACCGGCTGACGACGCGTCGGAGAGCGACGCGCGATAGCCGGCGGTGGTGACGGCCGCGATCAGCGTGGCGGCGTCGAGGGCGCCGGCGCCGTGCACCGATGCGCGCTCGGTCGCGAGGTTGACCGAAACGCGCGCGACGCCCGGCACGGCGGCCAGCGCTTTTTCGACGCGGCCGACGCAGGACGCGCAGGTCATGCCGTCGATGTCGAGCTCGAGGTCGGCGGGGGCGGTGGACGTAGCCGGCGGGATGGCCGCGCCAGCAACCGGCGTCGCGCCGTATCCGGCTTGTTTGACGGCTTCGGCGAGCCGGGCGGCGGTAACGTCGGGCGCGACATCGACCGTAGCTCGCTCGGTCGCGAGGTTGACCGACGCGCGCGTGACGCCCGGCACCTTCGCCAGCGCTTTCTCGACGCGCGACACGCAGGACGCGCAGGTCATCCCGTCGATGTCGAGTTCGATGCTGGCGGGCGCGGCAGGCGAGGAGGGGGCGAGCGCGGTGAAGCCTGCATCCGTCATGGTCGGCGTCGCGCCGTAGCCGGCCTGTTTCACGGTTTCCACCAGTTGTGCGGCGGTAACGTCGGCCGTGACATCGACGGTCGCCCGTTCGGTCGCGAGGTTGACCGACGCGCGCGTGACGCCCGGCACCTTCGCCAGCGCTTTCTCGACGCGCGACACGCACGACGCGCAGGTCATGCCGTCGATATCGAGTTCGATGGTGCTGTTGGCGGGAAGCGGATGGCCGGCTGTCGAAGCGGCTGCGGCCATCGGCGCGGGCGATGCCTCGACAGGATGCGCATGCGCGGCGGCGGCTTCGAGCACCGGTGCGCGTACGGAGGCGCCGTAGCCGGCTGCGCCGACCGCCTCGATCAGTCGTGCGGCGTCGACGGTTTCCTGCGCAGTCACCGTCGCCGCGTGCGCGTCGAGGTCGACCGCCGCGTCGACCACGCCCGGCACCGCGGCCAGCGCCCGTTGCACGCGGCCCGTGCAGCCGCCGCAATGCATGCCGTCGACGCTCAGCTCGATCGTATGCAGCGCTGCGGAGGCAAGTGGTTCAGTCATGTCGGATTCCCAAAATGCACGGCTCGCGCCGCGAATGGACCCAGTATCAACGTTCCCATGATGGTAAGGTCAAGCGGCGGCAGCGCATGCCGATGCACACAGGGTGTCACAACGCGGAAAAGCAATCTCCCGGATTCCTGACCGACATCCGGGAGGGGCGGGCCTTTGCGCTCGACTGCGCGATCAGGCGCAGAGCTTGGCGCTCGCGAGACGATTCAGGCTGACGCCCTGCTCGGCGGCCTGGATCACCAGCGCGCGGTGTGCCTGCGGCGGGATGCGAACCTTGAATTCACCGCTGTAGGTGCGGTCGGCGATCGGCTCTGGCACCTTTTCTCCGTTTGCGGTCAAGTCGCGAATGACATCGGCGACTAGCCGGCGAATACCGGCCAGCGCACCTTCCGGCGTTGCGTCGAGCCACGAAAGAGACGGGAATTCCGCGCACAGGCCGACGTGCTCCCCGTCCTCCGGGGTCCACGTTACGCGGTACGTAAAGTGGTCTTGAGTCATGATTTCTGTTCCTTCAGTCGATCGATCGCGTCGAGAACCTGTCGCACCTGATCGTTGAATCGCACGTTCGCGGGCTCGCGCCTCATGAGTTCGAGGATCTTCCATACGCCAGGCATATCGAATGGTGTCATTAGTGACACCATTCGATAATCGACCAACCGGCGAGATTGTTTCGCCGTGAGCGTGTGTCGTGCCGATATCCCCTGTTTTGTTGCAAATCGCCAGAACTATTTCGATTTTGTCGACAATACGGCTAGCGTTCGGCCAGCTATTCGGCATATTAGGGGATGCCCGTAGGCGCTATGATACCGGCCTGACATCAGCGCCCACCGTTACGCAACGTCACGAAACGGTTGTCCGGGCACGCTGGGGTGCCTTGCTTTCGCCATTTGCGCGTCGCACAAGGCGTTGACTGAAAAGAACGATATTCGGCCAGTACTCGATGATTGAAAACCAGCAGGAATCAGTTTCTCTGCGGCGCGCGTGCGCGTCGCTGGCCATGGCGGCGTTGCTTGCGGGGTGCGCGTCGCAACCGGATGCCATTCAGCGGAAAACCGGCTGGATGCGCGCGGAAGTCGCCGACTCCTATGTATACGCGTATCCGCTCGTGCTGATGGACGTCGCGAAGGAAGCGGCGACGGGCGGCGACGGCGCGCAGCCGGGGCAGGCGCCGCTCAACACGCTGCGCCACGCGCAGGCGCTGCCGCCCGTCGGCGCGGTCAATCCGCCGCTGCCGGGCGTCGACACGCTCGACTCGACCGGCTGGCTCGACGTCGCCGCCGAACCCGTGATCGTCACGTTGCCCGACACGCGCGGCCGTTACTGGGACGCGCGTGCGCTCGACATGTGGACGAACGTGCTGTGGTCGTCGTCGAGCGTGGCTGCACGCGGCACACGCGGCGGTGTGCGATCGCAAACGATTGCCTTCGCCACGAAGGACTGGCAGGGCACGCTGCCGAAGGGCGCGGTCCGGATCGACGTCCCGTCGGCCAACGCGTGGCTCGAGGTCCGTCTGCAGACGAGCGGCGGGCGCGACCTGACGAACGTGAAGAAACTGCAGCGCGCGATCCGCGTGGTGCCGCTGTCCGTCTACACGGGCGCGGCGCGCGGCGCGTCGGTGGCGGTTCATGCGGGCAGCGCGCCGTCCGAGGCGGTGGGCGGCGGCACGCCGGCCGAGCAGGTGGCCGCGCTCGACCCGAAGGCGTTCTTCGCGCGTTTCGCGCAGGCGCTGCAGGACAACCCGGCGCCGGCCGACGACGCACACGCGCAGGCGTTGCTCGGCGACATCGGCGTGTCGGCCGGTTACCCGGTGCTGTGGACGGGCGACCGCCTCGCGGCCGCGACGGCCGGCGTCGCCGAGGCGCGCGCGCGGCTCGCGACCCCGCCGTCGAACCTGCTGAATGCGAACGGCTGGAGCTGGATCGGCGATACGGCCGGCAAGTACGGCCAGGACTACACGCTGCGCGCGTACGCGGCCTACACGCAGTTCGGCACCGCGACGCGCGACGACGAAACGCTTGCGGTCGTGCGTGTCGACAGCGACGGCCATCCGCTGAACGGAGCGAACCGCTACGTGCTGCATTTCGCGCCGGGCGCGCTGCCGCCGGTTCGCGCGTTCTGGACGCTCACGCCGTATGCGACGAACGGCGCGCTGCCCGACGTCGGGTCGGCGCGCCGCTCGCTCGGCGATCGCGACCGCCTGCGCCGCAACCACGACGGGTCGATCGACATCGTCGTGTCGGCGTCGCCGGGCGGCACGCATGCGGGCAACTGGCTGCCGGCGCCGCGCGCCGATTTCGCACTCGCGTTGCGCCTGTACGCACCGAAGCCGCAGGCGAGCGACGGATCGTGGATGCCGCCCGTCGTCGTCCGGAAATGAACGGAGGGCCGGCGGCGTTGTCCGACCGGCGGGCGCGGCGGCGCCCGAACCCCGTACTGTTACCACCTGAGCCTATACTTTCGGGATAGCGTGCGCGGCCGACCGGTTCTCCGGTATGGCCGGCATCCCATCCCGAGGCATTCAAGCATGGCAAGCGCAGACAAAGAAACCGTACCCTCGACCCTCCATGCCCTCGGTGGCGTTGCACGCTCGCGCCGCACCCGGCGCATCGGCCTCGGCCTGCTGATCTTCCTCGTTTTATTCGGACTGCTCGGGTTCTTCGCGGCGCCGCCGCTGATCCGCCATATCGCCGAACAGCAGCTGAGCCAGCAGCTCGACCGCCCCGCCACGATCCGGCGCATCGCGCTGAACCCGTACACGCTGAACCTCGAGGCCGACGGCATCCATCTCGGCGACAAGGGCGGGCAGGGCGACTTCATCGACATCGCGAAGCTCGTCGTGCGGCCGTCGTGGTCGTCGCTGTTCCGCGGTGCGCCGATCGTCAATGAAATCCGCCTCGACTCGCCGCAGTTCCATATCGTCCGCTACGATGCGCAGCGCTTCAATTTCACCGACCTGATCGAGAAATTCTCGACGCCGTCGCCCAAACCGGAAAGCAAGCCGACGCAGTTCTCGGTGTCGAACATCCAGGTCAACAACGGCCGGATCGATTTCGACGACCGCCTGCTGAACGAAAAGCACGTCGTCGACAACTGGACGCTCGGCATTCCGTATATCGCGACGCTGGCATCGAAGACCGACATCTTCGTCGAGCCGAAGCTGCGCGCGCGCTTCGACGGCAGCCCGATTGCGATCGACGGCAAGACCAAGCCGTTCGCGCAGTCGCGCGAATCGGAGATCGCGCTGAAATTCGACGGCCTCGACGTGCCGAAGCTGATCTCGTACGTGCCCGCGAAGCTGCCGGTGGCCGTGACGAGCGGCCTGCTGAGCAGCGACCTCAAGGTCGATTTCGTGATGAGCGGCGAGACGCCCGCGCTGCGCGTATCGGGCACCGTCGACCTGAACGACGCGAAGGTGACGGACCACGCGTCCGCGCCGCTGTTCGCCGCGCGCGGCGTGCATGTCGCGGCAGCCAGCCTCGAGCCGCTGCGCAACGCGTTGCACTTCGACGAGATCCGGATCGACCAGCCGGTGGTCGACCTGTCGCGCGACAAGCAGGGCGTGCTGAACGTCGAGAAGCTCGCCGCGCAGCCGGCAGCCGCATCGAACGCCGCCGAGGGCAAGCCGGCGGCGCCGGGCGCCGCGCCCGCTTCCGCGGCTGCGGCAGCCGCCGCCAGCGGCGCAAAGGTCGAAGCCGTCGCGAAGGCGGCGCCGCCGCTCGACCTGACGATCCGCCATTTCGCGATCGACGGCGGCACCGTCAACGTCGACGACCGCGTGCCGGCAACGCCGACCGCGCTGTCGCTCACGAAGCTCGCCGCGACGCTCGACGGCTTCTCGATGCAGGGCAAGACCCCCGCGAAATACACGCTGTCGACGTCGCTGTCGCGCGGCGGCGACGTGACGGCCGAAGGCACGTTCAATCTCGCGGAGAAGCAGGCCGACAGCAAGCTGACGGTCGCCGCACTCGCGCTGCCGGCGCTGCAACCGTACCTCGGCGAGGCCACGCGTGCGCGCGTGCTCGACGGCACGCTCGGCGCCACCGTCAACGCGAAGGCCGACTGGGGCAAGACGCCGCTCGCCGCGCAGGTCGCCGACAGCACGGTCAGCCTGAAGTCGCTGAAGATCGCGACGCCCGACGCGAAGGCGCCCGCGATCGTGTTGCCCGACGCGAGCGCGAAGATCGCGAAGGTCGACGTTGCCGCGCGCACCGCGGAGATCGCGAGCGTCGACGCCAGCGGGCTCGCGCTCGACGTGCAGCGCCTGAAGGACGGCAGGATCGACCTCGCGGCACTGGCCGAACCCGCGCAGGCGTCGGTGCCGAAGCGCACGGTCGCGCGCAAGGCCGAGGCCGCCGCGCCGTCGTGGCATTACCGGATCGATGCGCTGAACGTGAAGGATTCGGCCGCGAACTTCACCGACCTGTCGACGCCGCGCCCGGTGAAGCTGGCGATCAAGCCGCTGGAACTGTCGGTGCAGAAGATCAGCGACGACATGAGCAAGCCGCTGCCCGTGCAGTTGAAGGCGACACTGAACCGCAAGGGCTCGCTGAACGTGACGGGCGACGTGACCGCGCAGCCGCTGAAGCTCGGCCTGAAGATCAACGGCAACCGCCTCGACGCGGCCGCGTTCGAGCCGTACTTCGGCAGTGCGCTGAACGCGACGATCGCCAGCGCGCTGCTCAACGCGCAGGGCAACCTGACGTTCGCGCAGGTGAAGGACGCCCCGCGCGCGACCTATCGCGGCGACGTCGCGCTGGTCGACGTGCGGATGCTCGACAAGGCGACCTCCGACCCGTTCGCGGGCTGGCGCTCGCTCGCGCTGACGAACCTGAAGGCGAACTACGACGAGAAGGGCACCGACGTCGACGCGGCGCGCGTGACGTTCTCGAACTTCTACGGCCGTGTGCTGCTCGATGCACAGGGGCGGCTGAACCTGAAGGACGTGGTCGCGAAGGAGACGGGCCCGGCGCAGTCGCTCACGCGCGACGCGAGCAAGGGCGAACCGGTCCCGCTGTCGCCGGGCGTGACGCCGCCGGCTGCCGCGCAGGCCGCATCGGCCGCCGCCGCGCAGCAGGCGTCCGCGCCGGCCGCCGCGTCGGCGACGGTGGTCGTGAAGGCCGCGCAGCCGCCGCAGAACCCGGTGCGGATGCATTTCGGCGAGTTGCTGCTGCAGAACGGCCGCGTCACCTACACCGACAACTTCATCAAGCCGAACTACACGGCGAACCTGGTCGCGATCAAGGGCACGGTCGGCGCGTTCGGCACGGATTCGACGACCTCCGCGCCGGTCGACGTCGCCGCGAACCTCGCGGGCAACGGGCCGATCTCGATCAAGGGTTCGGTGAACCCGCTGATCGAGAAACCGGCGCTCGACCTCACCGCGACCGCGCACGACATCGAGCTGACCAACCTGACGCCGTATTCGGCGAAGTACGCGGGCTACCCGATCACGAAGGGCAAGCTCAACGTCGACCTGCATTACGAGCTCGCGAACGACCAGCTGAAGGCGAACAACCACATCTTCATCGACCAGCTCACGTTCGGCGACCATGTGGAGAACGATACGGCGACCAGGCTGCCGGTGAAGCTCGCGATTTCGCTGCTGAAGAACACGCGCGGCCAGATCGACGTGAACCTGCCGGTGTCGGGCTCGCTGTCGAACCCCGAGTTCAGTGTCGGCGGGCTGATCTGGCGCGCGGTGCTGAACCTGATCGCGAAGGCCGTCACGTCGCCGTTCTCGCTGCTCGCGCATGCGTTCGGCAGCGGCGGCGAGGATCTCGGCTACGTCGAATTCGCGCCGGGCTCGTACCGGCTCGACGACGCGCAGCAGAAGAAGCTCGACACCGTCGTGAAGATGCTGACCGAGAAGCCGTCGATCCGCCTCGACCTGATCGGCCGCGTCGACCCGGCGAAGGACACGTCGGGGCTCGGCGACGCGTACGTCGAGCGGCTGGTGCGCCAGCAGAAGCTGAAGGACGTGATCGGGCAGGGCGAGAGCATCGACCCGATGTCGGTGAAGGTCGAGCCGGCCGAGTACAGCAAGTACCTGACGCGCGCATACAAGGCCGCCGACTTCAAGAAGCCGCGCAACCTGATCGGCCTGCAGAAGACGCTGCCCGATGCCGACATGAAGAAGGCGCTCGCCGAACACGCGCCGGCCGACGACAACGCGCTGCGTGCGCTCGCGCAGCAGCGCGCGCAGGCCGTGCGCCAGTACCTCGACGGGAAGATCGATTCGAGCCGCGTGTTCGTCGTCGCGCCGAAGCTCGATGCGAAGGGCATCGACGACAAGGGCGCGACCACCCGCGTCGATTTCGGCCTGCAGTAAGCAGGCCGTCCGCCGCCGCTGCGCCCGTTCCTCCGTTCGGGCGCGGCGGCGCGCTGCCTTCAGCGCGCGGCGATCGCCGGTTCCTCGCGCTTGCCCAATTCCTTCTTCGCGGCCAGCGGCAGACGTGCGTCGTCCCACTGCGCCAGCCATTCGACTTCCTTCGCGGTGAACACCTGTCCGTAGTTGCGCAACGCGTACTGCAACGCGTCGACGACGTGGTGGCGAATGATTTCGGGGGTGCGTGCATCGTCCAGCACGAACCGGAGGGCTTCCAGGGTCGACATGCTCTTGCTCCGGGTCAGGGAAAACCCTTTATCACACGCCAATAGTCGCGCGCCAAGCCGGAAAAAAAATCGTGCGGCGGGTGACGCCGCGGACGGTTGGCCGATGCACCGCGGCGGTGCTTGCCGGTGAGCGCGCGAGTCCGCGACGTGCGCCGGGCCACGTTGGATTGCGACCGCATCGTGTCACTTGCGATTGGTTACGTTTGATAGAAAACAGAAAGCCCCGCTTCATGCGAGCGACCCACGGCGCAGCCATATTCTTGCGCGCCTGATGGCAAGTCACGCAGTTCAACGTCAATCGATGAGGTGGGGTGATCATGTCTTTCCTTGGTAAGCAGCGGAAGTGGGTGGGGATGGTGGCGGGCGCGCTGGCGCTCGCGGGCGCCAGCGCGCATGCGGCGCAGCAGGACGGCAACCGTCAGGACGAGGATCGCGGCCACGCGAACCGCGTCGTGAAGCACGTGCTGCTGATCAGCATCGACGGCCTGCACGAGCAGGATCTCGCGCGCTGCATCGGCGCGAACACGTGTCCGAATATCGCGGTGCTCGCGAAGAGCGGCGTGACCTACACGAATGCCTATACGCCCGGCCTGTCGGATTCGTTTCCGGGCCTCGCCGCGCTCGTGACCGGTGGCTCGCCGAAGACGGCCGGCCTGTTCTACGACGTGTCGTACGACCGCAACCTGTACGCGCCGGGCGACACGAGCTGTTCGGGCAAGCAGGGCTGGAACGTCGTGTTCGACGAGACGACCGGCATCGACGCCGAGAACGGCGGCGCGCTGGTTCACCTGAACGGCGGCGGCGCATTCAATCCGCAGGCGATCCCGAACGCGAAGGTCAACGGCAAGTGCGTGCCGGTCTATCCGCACAACTACGTGAAGACCAACACGGTCTTCGAGGCCGTGAAGGCGGGCATCCCGAACGCGACCACCGCGTGGGCCGACAAGCACGCATGGGGCTATGACTGGCTGAACGGGCCGTCGGGCACCGGCGTCGACGATCTCGCGCGCACCGAGATCAACTCGATCGACCCGGCGACGCAGACGGACTACACGGACGTCTATTCGCATACCGCGCAATTCGACAACCTGCACGTGCAGGCGCTGATCAACCAGATCAACGGCCGCGACTCGACGGGCACGAAGCGCGCGCCGGTGCCGACGCTGTTCGGCGCCGATTTCCAGACGCTGAGCGTCGCGCAGAAAGCGGTGGTGACGAAGGGCGGCGGCTACCTGGATGCGAACTTCACGCCGAACGGGCAGGTCGCGAACGCGATCACGTACGTCGACAACGCGATCGGCCATGTCGTCGAGGCGCTGAAGCAGGCGAACCTGTATTCGTCGACGGCGGTGATCGTCACGTCGAAGCATGGCCAGTCGCCGAGCGATCACACGAAGCTCGTGAAGAACGGCGACACGCTGACGAAGCTGCTCGAAGCGAACAACTATCTCGACCCGAACGGCAACTTCGGCCAGAACAACACGAAGACGGGCAACCTGAACGACGGTTCGGGCCTGGTCGGCACGGGCTTCGTGCAGACCGACGACGTCGGCCTGATCTGGCTGCGCGACCGCAACCAGCGCACGGCCGTCGTGCAGACGCTGAAGGCGAACCTGGGCTGCAATGCGCCGGGGATCTGCGCGGATGGCCCGCAGGCGTACATCCTGTACGGCGCGGCGCTCGCCGAGCGGTTCGGCGATCCGGCCAACGGCCGCACGCCGGACATCGTCGTCCAGCCGAATCCGGGCGTGATCTATACGTCGAGCACGAAGAAGGACGAGGAGCACGGCGGCAACGCGCCGGACGACAGCCACCTCGGCCTGCTCGTGTCGTATCCGGGCCTGCATCGCGCGCGCACGGTGACCGACACGGTCGGCACGAAGCAGGTCGCGCCGACGATCCTCGGGCTGCTCGGTGCCGACCCGCGCCTGCTGCATGCGGTGGTGGCCGAGAATACCGGCGTGCTGCCGGGGCTCGGTATCGGTCGCTGATGCAGCGTGCCGGATGCCGCCGTCGGGCGGCGTCCGGCACAGGGCGCGCGCGGCCGTGCGGCGGCGCGCGCCGTTTCCGACCTACGCGCGCGCCGATTCTTCCAGCATCCAGTTCCTGAACCGCCTCAACGCATCGCTCGTGTCGAGACGCTCCGGCGCGTAGCAGAGGTAGTGTCCCTGCGCGTCCACGTCGACCGGCGCGTCGAACGGCTCGACCAGCGTGCCGGCCGCGAGATTGTCGAGAATCAGGAAGCGTGGCACGAGGGCGATCCCGAGCCCGGCCTGTGCGGCCTGGATCAGCACCGAATACTGCTCGAAGCGCGGCCCGGCCAGCGCGTTCATCTGCGACGCGCGGTGACGCTCCGCCCATGCGGACCATGCGATCTCCGCCTGCTCGTGCACGAGGCGCGGTGCGGCCACGACATCGGCGGGCGCGTGCAGCGCATGCCGGTCGGCGAATTCGCGCGAGCAGACCGGCACGAACGTCCGTCCGCCCAGATAGTCGCTTCGCACGCCTTCCCATCCCCCGTCGCCGTAGCGGATCGCCGCGTCGAGCCCGAACGGAAACACGTCGCCGGGCGCGAGATGGCGGCGAAAACTCAGCGTGACATCCGGCGCCGTGGCGAGAAAGCGCGTGAGCCGCGGCAGCAGCCACTTGGTCGTGAACGTCGGCACGCTCGCGATCGTCAGCAGGTCGCTGTTCTCGCGTGCGCTCAGCAGTTCGATCGACGCGTTGCCGATTTCGCGCAACGGCCCGACGACGCGCGCGTGATACACCTGGCCCGCCCGCGTGAGCGCGAGGCCGCGCCCCTCGCGCACGAACAGCTTCACGCCGAACAGTGCCTCGAGGTTCGCAATCTGGCGGCTGACCGCGCTCGGCGTCAGGCCCAGTTCGCGGGCCGCGTAGGAGAAGTTCAGGTACTTCGCGGAAGTGGCGAATGCGTGCAGCTCCGCCACGTTCGGATACAGGTGCTTCATGGCGGGCTGTTCCGTCCTTGCACAGATCGATGCGCGCTTTTTACGTTTTTTTCATGACGATGCCATGTCGAAACCGCACACTGCGCCGGCTTCGACAACGCATTTGGACCACGTCCGGCGGGCGTTGTGCGATGTTTTCCCCGATCGTCAGCGAGTGTGTTCATGCATCCGTCAACCGCCCCGGCATTGGCCGACGGTGTTCCGATTCGTCTTAACAGACCGGCGCATCCGCGTATCGGCCGCCTGTTGCTGCAGGCGCTGCTCGCGGTGTTCGCGCTCTACCTGCTGCTGCCGATCGCGTTGCTGCTGATCGGCGCCGTGGGTGAATCGTGGACGAACACGTTGCTGCCCACCGGTGTCACCGGGCACTGGTTTGCCGATCTGGCCGCGAACCGGAGCTTCACCCGCGCGTTCGGCACGAGCTTCATCGTCGCGCTGGCGTGCTGTGCGCTCAACGCGGCGATCGGCCTGCCGCTCGCGTACGCGCTGCACCACCGCGCGCAGGCCGGCGGCGGGTTCGCGACGCGCGTCGTGATGCTGATGCCGGTTGCCGTGCCGGCGCTGACACTCGGCTTCGGCTACATCGCGATCTTCAGCGGCGACACGCTGCCGTGGCTCGGCACGTTGCCGCTGATGATCGCGGCGCACGCGGTGCTGACGTTGCCGTATCTGCTGCAGACGCTGCTCGGCGACCTGCGTCACCTCGGCCTCGCGCGGCTCGAGGCCTGCGCGGCGACGCTCGGCGCGACGCCGCTGCGCCAGTTCGTCACGATCGTCCTGCCGAACCTGCGGCACAGCCTGTTTTCCGGCCTCGTGATGGTGGCCGCGCTGTCGATCGGCGAATTCCAGATCTCGAACCTGATCGCCGGCTTTCGCTACCGGAATTATCCGATCGTGTTGCTGCAGGCGTTCTACGGCGCGACAGGGATGGCGTGCGCGGCCACCGTCGTGCTGCTCGTGCTCGCCGTGCTCGCGACGCTCGTCTCCGTCGGCACCGTGCAACGTTTGAAGTGAGTCATCCATGAGTCTCGAATTCGAACACGTCAGCTTCCAGTATCCGGGCGCCCGTCACGGCGTCGACGACGTCACGCTGTCCGCCGCGCAGGGTGAACTGCTCGCGGTGATGGGGCGCAGCGGGTCCGGAAAATCCACGCTGCTGAGGCTCGCGGCCGGGCTGCTCGACGGCTGGCGCGGCCGCATCGCGATCGGCGGCGGCGACGTGGCCGGCGTGCCGGTGTGGCAGCGCGAAGTGGGAATGGTGTTCCAGCACTACGCGCTGTTCCCGAACCTGTCGGTCGTCGACAACGTCGCGTACGGGCTGAAGATGCGCGGCGTGGCGGCCGACCTGCGGCGCCGGCGCGCGCTCGACATGCTCGAGCGCGTCGGGCTGTCGGCCCATGCGACGCGCGGCGTCGCGATGCTGTCCGGCGGCCAGCAGCAGCGCGTCGCGCTTGCTCGGGCGCTCGTGATCGAGCCGAAGCTGCTGCTGCTCGACGAGCCGTTGGCGGCGCTCGATGCGGGCATCCGCCATCAGCTGCGCGACGAGATCCGTGCGCTGCAGCGCGCGTGCGGCGCGACGACGCTGTTCGTCACGCACGACCAGGACGAAGCGCTGAGCATGGCCGACCGCGTCGCGATCGTCGACGGCGGTCGCGTGCTCCAGGCCGGCACGCCGCGCGACCTGTACGAGCGTCCGGCTACCGCGCAGGTCGCGCGTTTCGTCGGGCATTCGACGCTGCTGCGCGGGCGGGTGCTCGCGCACGGCGAAATCGACGTGCGTTTCGCGACGCTGCGCGCGGAAACGGGAGCGCATCGACCGGGCGAGGAAATCGCGGTGCTGGTGCGGCCCGAGCATGTGCAGGCCGATCCGCCGATGCAGAGCACGAATCGCATCGAAGGCCGACGCGGAGAGGTGCGTTATTTCGGCGCGACGCAGCGCTATGACTTCATGCCGGACGGCTCGGCCGACGTGCTGCTGTGCGAGGGGCGCGAGCCCGCCGCGCACAGCATCGCGATCGAACCGCGTCATCTGCTCGTGCTGCCGGCATCGCCGGACGCGCACTGATTTCTTTCGTTCAACGGAGATTCACGATGCTTGCAGGCTCCCCCCTTGTGAAGGCCATGCGCGCCCGCGTGCTGGCGCTGTGCGCGCTCGCGGCGCTCTCTTGCGCGGCGGCGCAGGCCGCGCCGCTGTATCCGGGCGAAGACGCGCTGTACGCGAAGGCGGCCGACGAAGGGCTCGTCGTGTCGTTCGATACCGGCCCCGAGTGGGCGAACTGGAAGGCGCTGTTCGCCGAATTCCGCAAGCGCTACCCGAAGGTCGAGATCACATACAACGACATCGGCTCGGCCGCGACCGTCGTTGCGCTCGACAAGTCGCGCCGCCGTCCGCAGGCCGATACCGCGTACTACTTCGCGGCGTCGGCGCTCGATGCCGCGGGCAAGGACGTCGTCGCGCCGTTCCGGCCGGTCAACTTCGACAAGCTGCCGGGCGTGTTCCGCTCGGCGGACGGCCGCTGGTTCGCCGTGCATTCGCTGAACATCGCGTTCCTCGTCAACCGGAAGCTCGTCAAGAACGTGCCGCAGCGCTGGTCCGACCTGCTGAAGCCCGAGTATCGCAACGCGGTGGTCTATCTCGACCCGCGTTCGACCGGGCAGGGCCAGGTCGCGGTGTTCGCGGCCGCGTATGCGAACGGCGGCAGCGTCGACAACCCGAAACCGGGCGCCGACTTTTTCGGCAAGCTGAAGCAGGCCGGCAACGTGCTGCGCGTCGAGGGCACGACGCCGTACGCGAAGTTCGTGAAGGGCGAGATTCCGATCCTGATCGGCTACGAGAACGACGGCCTCAAGGCGAAGTACGCGGACGGCATGGGCGACGCGGCCGACGTGGTGATTCCGCAGGACGGCAGCGTGTCGGCGCCGTATGCGATGAGTCTCGTGAAGAACGGCCCGAACCCGTCCGCCGCGCAGCTCTGGCTCAACCTCGTGATGAGCGACGTCGGGCAGGCGCTGTTCGCGCAAGGCTATGTGCGCCCGGCGGTGCCCGGCACGCCGGTCGCACCGGAGGTCGCGGCGAAGCTGCCGAACGCGCCGCAGGTGCGTCCGCTCGATGTCGCCAAGGCGGCGGGGCGCAAGGCCGAGGTCGACCAGCTCTGGTCGCAGGCCACGCTCGGCCAGTAAGGGGCGCGGGATGCAGGCTTCCTTGACGGAACGCGGCGTACTGCGCCGCTTCGGCGCGCTGCCCGCCGCGGCCTTGCTCGCAGTGTGCTTCGTGCTGCCGCTGGCCGCGCTGGTCGATGCGGCGTGCACGGACGGCGGTCGCGCGTTCGCGGCGGTGTGGCGCGATCCGCTCGTCGTCGATGCGATCGCGCGCTCGCTGATGCTGGCGATCGGCGCCGGCACGCTGTCGGTCGGCGTGGGCGTGCCGGTCGCTTTCGCACTGGCCGGGCAGTCGCCGGCGCGCCGCCACTGGTCGCTCGCGCTGCTCGGCGTGCCGCTCGCGTTTTCCGGGCTGGTGATCGCGTACGGCTTCATCCTCGCATTCGGCCGCGCGGGCTTCGTGACCACGCTGCTGGCTGCGCTGGGCGCCGATCCGACCGTGGTCGGCGGCGCGATCTACACGATGCCGGGGCTCGCGGTCGCGTACGCGTACTACCTGATTCCGCGCGTCGCGCTGATGATCTACCCGGCGCTCGCGAATCTCGACCGGCGGCCGCTCGAGGCGGCACTGACGCTCGGCGCGCGGCCGTGGCGCGCGTGGCTCGACGTCGCGTGGCGCGAACTGTGGCCGTCGGTCGCGTCCGCGTGGTGCCTCGTCACCGCGATCGCGCTCGGCACCTACGGCACGGCGCTTGCGCTGGCCGGTACGCAGATCAATATCCTGCCGCTGCTGATGTATCTGAAGCTGTCGGACGGGCAAACCGATTTCTCGCAGGCGGCCGTGCTGTCGATCGTGCTGACGGCCATCTGTACCTGCGTTCTGGCACTGGGGGAAGGTCTTGTTCGCCAACGACGTCATTGAATCCGCGTGGTCCGGGCCGGTGCGCGACGCGCTCGCGCGACTCGCGCAGCGGCAACGCAGCGCACGCCGGCACCGGATGCCGGTCGGCTTGATCGGCCCGCGCGACGCGACGGATGAGCAGATACGGGTCGCGGAAAGGATTGCGTACGCGGTGGCGTCGACGGGCGTTGCGCTGGTCGGCGGCGGCAAGCAGGGCGTGATGGAGGCCGCCGCGCGTGGTGCGCACGCGGCTGGCGGCTGCGCGATCGGGCTGTTGCCCGAAGACGATGCGACGCTTGCGAATCCGTACCTGAGCGTCGCACTGCCGACCGGGCTCGGCATCACGCGCAATGCACTGGTCGCGCGTGCGTCGCTGTGCCTGATCGCAGTCGGCGGCGGGCTCGGCACGCTGTCCGAAATCGCGCTCGGGTTGCAGTGGGGCAAGCCGGTATTCACGATTTGCGGTGCGCCACAGGTCGCGGGCGTCGAGCGCTTCGACGACACGGACGCGCTCGTCGCGCGCGTCGCGCAGTGGCTGGCCGATTCGGCGTAACGCCGGCTCGCGCGTCGGGCACGGCCTTGAATTGACGCGCGCAACCCGCCATATTGGCTGCGTATCACCCGTTCAACGACGTACCGAGAGGATTGTTCATGCGCCTACTGCTTGCGCTGCTGCTGCCGTGGTTCCAGTTTTTCACGATCGGCCGCCCGATCGCCGGGATCATCTGCCTGGTCCTGCAACTCACGATCATCGGCTGGCTGCCGGCCGCGATCTGGTCGGTGTATGCGCTGAGCCAGTACAAGACCGACCGCAAGATCGACGCGGCGTTGCGCGAGCGGCGGTGAGCGGGCTCTGGCGGTAGCGGGAATCGTCAGGAGAAGCTTCCAGAAGCAGTTGTCATTTCGGCAGAAATTTATATAATTCATGCGTGCTTACCTGCATTATTTGTATAGATTTATGCGTAAATGAGGGCTTCCTGCACAATCCAGCTTCATGCCGATGGCAACTGGCACGATATCGGCAGCGTCACCCTGTTCGGCGAGCCTGACGAAGGGTGGCGCGGTCGCGCCTATTCGGGTTACGACGTCGAATGGATCGTCCGTCATCAGTCTGTTCGTGACGCGCACGCGATGTCATGCACGTTTCCGGTCGAACTCGAGCCGCTGGTGACGTCTCACTGGCCGGTTTTCCTGATCGATTTGTTGCCCCAGGGTTTCGGCCGCCAGGAACTGTTGCGCCGCCTCGATTTGCCGGAAACGGCAGAGGAGCGTGCCGACTGGCCACTGCTGCTCGCGGGAGCCGGTAATTCGATCGGCAATCTGCGGATCAAGGAAGCCGCGCAGTGGCTTGCCGAGCGCGAGGGGCCGCTGCAAGGTTTCACGGATGACGACGTGGCCATGCGCGGAGACGCGTTCAGCGAATATCTCGCCGAACACGGATTCTTCGTTGCAGGCTCCTCGGGCGTGCAGGGTGAATGGCCGAAGCTGTTGCTGACCCGCGCCGACGACGGACTGCTCTATCTCGATCACACGCTGCCCGACGCGCGAGCGGTCGCGCACTACATCGTCAAGTTCGGGCGTGGCACCAACGAGCGTCTTGCACAGATCCTGCGCCACGAAGCACCCTACATGGCTTTGGCCCAGCGCCTGGGCTTGCGCGTGCATGCGCCGCTCACGCTGCGTGATCGGGCGTTATTCATCCCGCGGTTCGATCGCGCACGCGTCGGCGACGGTGTTGTCCGGTTGGCCCAGGAAAGCATTGCATCGTTGACGGGCAAAGCCGGTTTCGGTGTCGTGCCGAGTCACGACGAGGTATGTGCGCATCTCGTCCGGCAATGCACGAATCCCCACACCGAGGTTGCCGAGTACTTGTGTCGCGACGTCGCCAATCTCGCGTTGGGCAACAAGGACAATCACGCGCGAAACACCGCCTTGCAACGCGATTTCGACGGGCATGTTGCGCTGACGCCGCTTTTCGACTTTGCACCGATGTATCTGCATCCCGACGGCATTGCGCGACGCATTCGGTGGGAAGGAAATGACGGCGGTCGGCCGGATTGGGAGCGGGTGCTCGATGCGGTTGTCCGGTCGAGCGAGCAGCACGCGGGAGAGGGGCAACCCGTGCTGGATCGTGACGCATTGCGTGCGCGGCTCCGTGCAATGGCACCGCGTTTGCAGGAGATCGCCGATCAGGGGGCGGATCTGGGCCTGGAACCCGATGTGCACGCATTTCTCAAACCGGGCCTGGAGCGGCTGGCCCGTGAACTGGATGCGTTGCGCTGAGCGGGAACGACACCATGGACAAACGCTATAACGCGATGTCGCTTCCGGAACAGCTCGCGCTGAGGCGGCAAGCGATCGAGGACGTGCTGGCGCACCCCGAATGGTCGCTGCGTGAATCGGTGCGCCATCTGAAGAAGACGATGCGGCTGACGAGCGCCGAAATGGCCAAGCTCGCAGGCGTGTCGACCAAGACGATTCAGGATATCGAGCAGGGCCGCAGTGACGGGACGGTACAGACGATGAATCGCATCTTTGGCATGCTGGGGCTCAAACTGGGTGTGGTGCGGCAGAACGCATAGCCCGGTAATGCCCATCGCCGGTTACTGCGGCGGCGGCCCATCCAGCGCCTCGGCCCGCGCGAACAGCCAGTCGATGAACGTGCGCAGCGCCGGATCGTCGTCGTTGCGATACAGGCAATGAAACGGCGGCCCTTCCAGGTGGACTTCCGGAAACAGCGCGATGAGCCGGCCGCGAGCGAGATCGTCGCGCACCACCGCGCGCGGCGCGAGGCATACGCCGAGCCCGCTTGCGGCGGCCTGGACCAACAGGAAAAACTCGCGATAGAACGGCCCGCGCAGCGTCTCGGTGGCGTCGGTGCCAGCCTGGTGGAACCAGTATTGCCACGCCTGCGGCAACCCCGCGTAGTGGAGCAGCGGCGCATCGCGCAGGTCCGCCGGCACGCGTACCCGTTCGAGAGCGGGATGGCCGGGCGCGCACACGGGTAACGCGACATTCGCGAGCAGCGGGCGCGACACGAAACCCTTGCGACGCAGCTCCGGCGTATAGCGGCGGATCACGATGTCGCACGTCTCGTCGAACTGGTCGCGCTCCATGTCGGCGCTCGTGACGAGCTGCACGTCGATGTCGGGATGCGCGGCCTGGAACACGGCCAGTTGCGTCAGCAACCATCCATGCGCGAATGACACGGATGCATTGATGCGGATCGAATGGCCGCCGACCGGCTCGAACATCTGCCCCGTCGCCTGCGCAAGCCGGCCGAGGCAGCTCGCGACGTCGACAAGATAATGCCGCGCGCGCGGCGTGAGCCGCAACGAGCGTCCGTCGCGTTCGAACAGCTTCTGCCCGAAGAACGATTCGAGCACGCGGATCTGCTGCGCGACCGCGCTCTGGGTCACGTTCAGTTCGTCGGCGGCGAGGGTGAGGCTCTGCAGGCGGCCGGCAGCTTCGAAGCTGCGCAGCGCGTTCAGGGGCGGCAATCGGCGCATCGTGAGATCGCGAAGAAAAGCTACACAGTGGGTCAAAAAATGTCGTTTGTGGCGGCCGGGGCGCCTCCCTATCATGGCGCCGACAGGAGAGAACGCCCCGATGACGATCATATCGCCACCCGACGCCCGGGCAACCGGATTTCGCCACCGTCTTCGCGTCCGGCGCGCGGCACGTCGTGCGACGAACCGCCCGGCCGCGGTGCCGCCCGTGCACGGCCGCGGCGCGCTGGCGCTCGCCTGTGCCGGACTGTTCGCGGCGCTGACCGGATGCGCGACGAAACCCGCCAACGAGCGGCAGATCGGCGACGGCGGATCGCTGGTGCGCTACAGCTCGAGCCAGACCGAAGTCGACCTGACCGATGCCGAGCAGCAGACGCTGCGCATGCTCAGCGACCGCCGCTATGCGGACGCGACGCAGGCGCGCGTGCTCGACGCGGTGGCCGGCGCGCTGCGTGCGCAGGGTTATGCGCCGGTGACGGTCGATCGCGATTCGGGGCTGGTGGAAGCGGGGCGCAGCGACACGCTGATCCCGAAGTGGCGTCAGCTGCTGCGCGGCGCGCTGAAGGCGCGCATCGGGATGCTGCCGACCAAGCCCGATCATGAACGCGTGACCGCGATCGTGACGGTTCGGGCGGGGCGGGACGCGCACGTCGCGATCGTGCGCGCGCGATTCGATCGTACGGTGTGGGATAGCGCCGGCGATTCGCGTACCAAGACCGTCATGGAGCCCGAGTACTACCAGGCGTTTTTCGCGGAAGTGGACAAGGCGATGTGCGCGACGAAGTGCGAGCAGTGAGCGGGGGGCGCGCCGGCGCGTGAAAGCGTGAATGCCGGGGAGGAGGATCGCCACGGCGGCGTGCCGGTGGCGAGCCGGAGGCGGATTGCGCGGAACGGGTCCGGCATGCGCCCCGGCGTGCAGCGCGGAAGGGGCCTACTTCACCGCAAACAGCGTCAGGTTCATGAAGATCTTGAACGCGTACCCGAGCGTGACGGCGCCGATCACGCCGCCGGCCCACAGCACGACGAACCACATCCAGCCGCGCATCCGCGGCCGGGGGGCCGCGGCGGCGGAGCGCCCGGCGGAATCAGTGGTGGTAGTAATGCTGGTCTTCATGGCGCACCTTGCCTCGGAATACCCAGTAACCCATCGTCGTGTAGGCGATGATGATCGGGAGGATAACCGCTGCGCCGACCAGTGTGAAGGTCTGGCTGGAGCGCGGTGCCGCGGCTTCCCAGATCGTCATCGTCTGAGGAATCGCATACGGGAACAGCGTGACGAGCAGGCCGACGTAGCCGAGCAGCACGAGCGCCAGCGCGAGCACGAACGGCGTCATGTCATGCCGGTTGCGCACCGCGCGGCGCATCCATACCGCGCACGCGGCGACCAGGAACGGCACCGGCAGCAGGCGCCAGAACAGCCCCGAATCGAACCAGCGCTGCGCGATGGCCGGGTCCTGCAGCGGCGTCCACAGGCTCACCACCGCGATGAAGCCGAGCAGCACGAGCGTCAGCGGCCACACGACGCGATGGAGGCGCCGCTGCAGGTCGCCTTCCGTCTTCGCGACGAGCCAGCAGCAGCCGAGCAGCGCGTAGGTCACGATCAGGCCGAGGCCGGTCAGCAGGCTGAACGGCGTGAGCCAGTCGAAGGCATCGCCCGCGAACACGCCGTCCTTCACGTTGATGCCCTGCAGGAACGCGCCGAGCGCGATCCCCTGGAACAGCGTCGCGCCGGCCGAGCCGCCGATGAACGCCAGATCCCACAGCTGCTTCGTGCGCCGCGCCTTCGCGCGGATCTCGAACGACACGCCGCGGAAGATCAGGCACACCAGCATGAAGATCAGCGGCAGGTACAGCGCCGACAGCACGGTCGAATAGACGACCGGGAACACCGCGAACAGACCGGCGCCGCCGAGCACGAGCCACGTCTCGTTGCCGTCCCACACGGGCGCGACCGTGTTCATCATCAGGTCGCGTTCCTTCTCATCCGGAAAGAACGGGAAGACGATGCCGATGCCGAGGTCGAAGCCGTCGAGCACGACGTACATGAAGAGCCCCAATGCGATGATCGCGGCCCAGATTACGGTGACGTCCATAGGTTTTCTCGTATGCGGAATGGGGTGGGCTCAGACGGTCTCGATCAGCTCGTCGACGGCCGACATCGGGCGGCGCGCGGTGTGATCGGGGCGCGTGTCGGGCATGTCGTGTTTCGGGTCGTGCTTCACGTCGGGCAGCGCGGGGCCGGCCTTCATCAGCTTCAGCATGTAGTACACGCCGGTGCCGAACACGAGGAAGTACACGATCACGAACGTCATCATCGACAGGCTGACCTGCTGCACCGACAGCGGCGACACCGCATGCGCGGTGCGCATCACGCCATACACGACCCACGGCTGGCGGCCCGCTTCGGTCGTGACCCAGCCCGCGAGCAGCGACACGAAGCCGGTCGGGCCCATCACGAGCGCGAAGCGCTGGAACCATTTCGATTCATACAGGCTGCCGCGGCGGCGCAGGAGCCACGCGAGCGCGGCGAGGCCGATCATCGCGATGCCGAGGCCGACCATGATCCGGAAGCTCCAGAACACGACCGTCGAGTTCGGGCGGTCTTCCGGCGGGAAGTCCTTCAGCCCGCGGATCTCGCCGTCCCAGCTGTGCGTGAGGATCAGGCTGCCGAGGTGCGGCACCTTCACCGCGTAGCGGGTCGTTTCCGCCTTCATGTCCGGGATGCCGAACAGGTTGAGCGCGGTGCCGCCCTTCTCGGTTTCCCACAGCCCTTCGATCGCGGCGATCTTCGCGGGCTGGTGCTTCAGCGTGTTGATGCCGTGCTGGTCGCCGATCACGGCCTGCAGCGGTGCGAGCACGAGCAGCAGCCACAGCGCCATCGAGAACATCTTCTTCACGCCCTTGTCGCGGCGGCCCTTCAGCAGGTGCCATGCGCCCGTCGCGGCCACCACCAGCGCGGCGACGATGAACGCGGCGATCGCCATGTGGAACAGGCGGTACGGGAACGACGGGTTGAAGATGATCGCGAACCAGTCGGTCGGCACGACGCGGCCGTCGACGATCTCGAAGCCCTGCGGCGTCTGCATCCAGCTGTTCGACGCGAGAATCCAGAACGTCGAGATCAGCGTGCCGATCGCGACCATCAGCGTCGCGCCGAAGTGCGCGCGCGGGCTCACGCGGTTCCAGCCGAACAGCATGATGCCGAGGAAGCCGGCCTCGAGGAAGAACGCGGTCATGACCTCGTACATCAGCAGCGGCCCGGTGACCGCGCCGGCGAAGCTCGAGAAGCCCGACCAGTTCGTGCCGAACTGGTAGCTCATCACGACGCCGGAAACGACGCCCATCCCGAACGCGACCGCGAAGATCTTCGACCAGAACAGGCAGAGGGTTTTGTAGTACTGCTTGCCGGTTTTCAGCCAGCGATATTCGAGGACGGCGATGAAGCTGGCGAGGCCGATGCTCAGCGCCGGAAAGACGATGTGAAAGGAGACGGTGAACGCGAATTGCAGGCGGGCCAGATCGAGGGCCGAAAGAGCGGTGTCCATACCAGTTGACCGAGGCTGACGATACCCGCCGGCGGGTGCCGGCGGACCCCGGCGGACGGGCGTCGGGGTTGGCTGGAGTATGGGACGCGATGTTGCACCGCGAAATGCGCCAACTCGTCGCAGATGTCCAGCCCGTCTCTCGCGATTCCGGGGTAAATCGTTGATTCGTATCAAGAAGCCTGTTTGCGGCGCGCGCGGCCGCGGCGTGGCGGTCTGACGCACGTGCGTCAATATGGCGCGTCGCGTCATCGGAACGGTTCGATGCGGGCGCGAACGCTGCGCGACACCGCCCCCTCGGCGCCCGCGCGCGGCCGAACCGTTGCGGTGCGTTATCGCGTAACGCACGCGCTCGGGCCGGCGGGCCGCGGGTGATGGGGTCTGTCACATCGGTAACGCCGCGCAACATTGGCGCGTGCGCCCGTAATGGATGACGGATCGCGCGCGGCGTAGCGTTCGGTATGTCGGGTTCGCATCGACGAACCGCCAGCCGGAGAACGTGACGTGAATGGATTGAAGCTCGCACTGGGCGCGGTGGCCGCAGTGGCGATCGCGACGGGCGGCGTGGCGCATGCCGCCCGGGTCGGGGTCTATATCGGCCCCGGCTACCCGTATTACTACCCCGTCGTCCCTGCGCCTTACTACTACCCGCCGCCCGTCGTCGCGGTACCCGTCGACCCGGGGCCGCCGCCCGAGTACGTCGAGAAAGGGCAGCCGCAGGACGACGGCGACGCGAACGTCTGGTACTACTGCGACGCGTCGAAGCATTACTACCCGCATGTGAAGACCTGCAAGTCGGGCTGGCGATCGGTGCCGGCACGGCCGCAGTGACGGAGGCGCGACGATGAAATCCCTGTTTCGACCACTGCGCGTGCCGGCCGCGCTGGCGCTGGCCGGCCTGCTCGGCGCGTGCGCGTACATGCCGACCGGGCCGAGCGTGATGGCGCTGCCCGGCACCGGCAAGTCGTTCGACCAGTTCCGCGCCGACGATGCGAACTGCCGTCAATACGCGTTCGAGCAATCGGGCGGCGTGAGTGCCGGGCAGGCATCGACCGCGAGCGCGGTCGGCAGCGCGGCCGTCGGCACCGCGCTCGGGGCGGCGGCCGGCGCGGCGTTCAACGGCGGCACGGGTGCGGCCGTCGGCGCAGGCGCGGGGCTGCTCGCGGGCAGCGTGGTCGGTGCCGGTGCGGCGCAAGGCTCGGCCTACGACATCCAGCGCCGCTACGACTACGGCTACCTGCAATCCATGTACGCGACCGGCAACCGCGTGCCGGTGCCGGGCGGGATGAGCGGCGGCGGTGGATACGGCGGTGGCGGATACGGCGGCGCACCGCGCGCGGCGCCGCCGATGCCGCCGGCGGGTGTCCAGCCGCCGCCGCCGCGCTACTGACGGCGGCCCGGGCGGCGGCGTGCCGCATCGCGTGCCGGTGCGCCGTGCACACGTCGACCGCCGGCCGTCGGCACACACACGCTGCGTGAATTGCGTACACTCTGAGTCTCGTTTCGGCAGGGCCGGGCGCATCGGTTCCGGTCCGCGTTTACCCAGGACTCAGCGATGATCGATTTACGCAGCGATACCGTGACACGTCCGAGCCAGGCAATGCTGGCCGCGATGACTGCCGCCGAAGTCGGCGACGACGTATGGGGTGACGACCCGACCGTGCTGCGCCTGCAGGCGGTGATGGCCGAGCGGGCCGGCAAGGAAGCCGGCCTGTTCTTCCCGAGCGGCACGCAGAGCAACCTCGCCGCGCTGATGGCCCATTGCGAACGCGGCGACGAGTACATCGTCGGCCAGCTCGCGCACACCTACAAGTACGAAGGCGGCGGTGCGGCCGTGCTGGGCAGCATCCAGCCGCAGCCGATCGAGAACGCGCCGGACGGCACGCTGCCGCTCGCGAAGATCGCCGCGGCGATCAAGCCGATCGACAATCACTTTGCCCGCACGCGCCTGCTCGCGCTCGAAAACACGATCGGCGGCCAGGTCTTGCCGGAAGGCTATGTCCAGGAAGCCACCGCGTTCGCGCGCAGCCGCGGGTTGGCGCTGCATCTCGACGGCGCGCGCGTGTGCAACGCCGCCGTCGCGTCGGGCCGTTCGATCGCCGAGCTGTGCGCGCCGTTCGACACCGTGTCGATCTGCTTATCGAAAGGGCTCGGTACACCGGTCGGCTCGGTGCTGGTCGGCAACCGCGTGCTGATCGAGCGCGCGCAGCGCTGGCGCAAGGTGCTCGGCGGCGCGATGCGGCAGTCGGGCATTCTCGCGGCCGCGTGCCTGTATGCGCTCGATCACAACGTCGAGCGGCTCGCGGACGATCACGCGAACGCCGCGCATCTCGCGGCGGGCCTTGCGCGCATCGACGCGGTGAAGGTGCTGTCGCACGCGACGAACATGGTGTTCGCGCAATTCCCCGAAGCCGATTGCGCGCCGCTCGAGGCGTGGCTCAAGGAGCGCGGGATCCTCACGCAGATGCTGTACGCGTCGCGCTTCGTCACGCACTGCGACGTGTCGCGCGCGGACATCGATACCTTCATCGACGCGGTCGGCGCGTATTTCGCGCAGCGCCGCGCGTAACGGGGAATGCGCCGGCCGGCGGGAGAGCCGGCACGAGGTGGCGCGAAGCAGGGAGCGAAGAGGCGACGGGGGCGACGAGGCAACCCGTCTGTCGATATCGGGCGAGCCGGCGGATTACGCTTGCCGGGGTGCGTCGGCGGGGGGCGTGCCGTCGCGGAACAGCGTTTTCAGCTGCGTGCGCAGTTCGGCGCTGTCGGTGTGCTGGTGCACCAGCACCGCATGCTGCACGGCGGCCTCCAGCAGTTCGTTGTCGGAGTCGGCGGAAATCGCGACCGAGCAGTTCGTCGCGCTGGGAAACTCGCGGCAATCGATATAGCGGCGGGACATGATGTTCTCCTTGCGGGAAAGGGAACGGCCGGATGTGCATGATCGGCCGCGCGGCGCGTTCGCGAGGCCGATGGAAAAAGTATAGGCGGCGCGGCAGGGTTTCTCGCTGCGATGCGTACCGCGCCGCGCGCCATGCACCGCCCCGGCGGTGTCGATCACCCGCGCGTCACGGCAGCGGCGCGAGCAGCCGGCGTGCCGCCTCGACGACGCGTTCCGACAACGACGCCATCGTCGGCGACTGCACGGTCCACGCGTGCCAGTACAGCGTGACGTCGGTCGGATGCGCGGGCGCGAGATCGACGAGCCCCTGCGCGTCGAGCGGCGCGGCGCCGATCAGCGGCTCCGGCACCATCGCGTAGCCGAGCCCGTGCCGCACCGCCGCGAAGTGCGAATGGGTGCCCGGCACGTAGTGGCACGGGTAGGCGCCCTCGGGCAGCCCGAATTTCTCCTTCAGGAACGACGACTGCAGCGTATCGCGCCGCGAGTACGCGACGACGGGCGCCTTGCGCGCGCTCGTGCGATTCAGCCCGCGCGGGAACCAGCGCACCGCGAACGCGGCGGCCGCGAGCAGCCGGTAGCGCATCGTGCCGAGCGGCGTCGCGAGACAGCCGCGCATCGGCTTCGGCTCGGTCGTCACGCAGCCCACCGCCATCCCGCTTTCGAGCAGCGCGAACGTGTGGTCCTGGTCTTCGACGATCAGCTCGAACAGGATGCGCTCGCCGGCGAGTACGGACGTCAGTGCCGGGAGAAACCACGTGCCGAGGCTGTCGGAATTGAGCGCGATCGTGACCGAGATCGGCGATTCGCGCTCGGTCGCGAGCGTGCTTTGCAGGTCGGCCTGCAGCAGCGCGACGCGGCGCAGGTGCTGCAGCACGCGCTGCCCGGCCACCGTCGGGCGGCACGGCCGCGTGCGCAGCACGAGCGGCGTGCCGAGGCTCGCTTCCAGTGCGCGGACCCGCTGCGTGACGGCCGATGCGGTCACGTGCAGGCGCACGGCCGCCTGCTCGAAGCTGCCCGTGTCGGCGACGGCCAGCAGTGCGGCGGCCTGCTTCGGATCGATCGTCATCGACATGTCGGTGGCATTCCTGTGAACGTAAGACGAGAAGAGCCGCTAGTGTAAGGCAGCCCGCACGCGCGCCCGGTTGCCGCGCATCGTGCTGCCGTGCCGCATTCGTCGTCGGAATCGGCCAAGACATCGCGCACACCGCGTCCCGGTGGCGCGCGCATTTTGAACTAGGCTATATGAACGCGCGGAACCCGGGCATGTGCCATGCCTGCACTCCGCGCGCGGACGATCGCGCGTCGCGCGCAAGCCGCGGCGCGGGCGTCGTGACGATTCCCATTTGACGGAGACGAACATGTCGATTCGACTAGGCGAGGACGCGCCCGATTTCACCGCGGAGACCACCGAGGGAACGATCCGCTTTCATGAATGGATCGGCGACCATTGGGCGATCCTGTTTTCCCATCCGAAGGATTTCACGCCGGTATGCACGACCGAACTCGGCTACATGGCCGGGCTCAAGCCGGAATTCGACAAGCGCAACACGAAGATCATCGGGCTGTCGATCGATCCGGTCAGCGATCACCGGAAGTGGGTGGCGGATATCGCCGAGACGCAGGGTCACGCGGTCAACTATCCGCTGATCGGCGACGACGAGCTGAAGGTCGCGAAGCTGTACGACATGATTCATCCGAACGCGGGCGGCGGCCCGCGCACGGCGGTCGACAACGCGACCGTGCGCTCGGTGTTCGTCATCGGGCCGGACAAGAAGGTCAAGGCGATGCTCGTTTATCCGATGAGCGCGGGACGCAATTTCGACGAGGTGCTGCGCCTGCTCGACGCGTTGCAGCTCAACGCGCAGCATACGGTGGCGACGCCGGTCAACTGGCGGCCCGGCGACGATGTCATCATTCCGACGTCGGTGTCGGACGATGCGGCCAGGCAGAAGTATCCGCAGGGCTTCCGGACGCTGAAGCCGTACCTGCGTTACGTGACGCAGCCGCGCTGACGCGCCGTGCCGGCCGGATGCCGGCAGTGCAGGACCACGACGGGGCGGCCCGCGCGGCGACAGTGGCGGCAGCGGCAGCGGCAGTGGCGGCGGCGGCAGCGGCGGCCCGGGCCGGACAATGCGCATCAACCAGCGACGGAGCGACTTCGCGATGATCTTCCGGCAACTCTTCGACCCGCAATCGTCGACGTACACGTACCTGCTCGCCGACCCCGCGTCGCGCGAAGCACTGCTGATCGATCCGGTGTTCGAGCAGGTACGCCGCGACGCGGCGCTGCTCGACGAGCTCGGGCTGCGGCTCGTCGCGACCGTCGACACGCACGTGCATGCCGATCATGTGACGGGCGCGTGGCTGCTGAAGCAGCGCACGGGCAGCACGATCGCGATCTCGGCCGCGAGCGGCGCGCAGGGCGCCGATCGTTACCTGAACGACGGCGACCGCTGTGCGTTCGGCGCGCGCTACCTGACCGTGCGCGCGACGCCCGGCCACACGAGCGGCTGCATCAGCCTCGTGCTCGACGACGAATCGATGGCGTTCACCGGCGATTGCCTGCTGATTCGCGGCACCGGCCGCACCGACTTCCAGCAGGGCGACCCGCGCGCGCTGTATCGCGCGGTGCACGGCCGGCTTTTCACGCTGCCGGCCGCGTGCCTGCTGTATCCGGCGCACGACTATCGCGGGCTCACGGTGACGAGCGTCGGCGAGGAGCGGCGCTTCAATCCGCGCCTCGGCGGCGATCTGAGCGAAGACGATTTCGCGGGCTACATGCGCAACCTCGGGCTCGCGCACCCGCGCCAGATCGATGTCGCGGTGCCGGCGAACCTTCAATGCGGCGTCGCCGCGAACGCGCCCGATGCGCAGGCGGCACCCGACTGGGCGCCGCTCGTCTACACGTTCGCGGGGTTCTGGGAAATCGATCCGCAATGGCTCGAGGATCATTTGCAGGCGGTGCAGGTGGTCGACGTGCGCGAGCCGGACGAATTCACGGGCCCGCTCGGCCATCTGCCCGGCGCGACGCCGATTCCGCTCGGCGAACTGGCCGCGCGTGCCGGCGAGATCGCGCGCGACCGGCCGGTCGTGACCGTGTGCCGGGCCGGCGGGCGATCCGCGCAGGCGACCGTGATCCTGCTGAAAGCCGGCTTCGACACGGTCGCCAATCTCGGCGGCGGGATGCTGCGCTGGCGTGCCGAGGGGCGTGTCGTGATGGACGGCCGGTCGTAACGGCACAAGTCGCACGACAATAATTAATTCCGGACCGCTGTCGAAACGGCCGGGTGCCGTTCGTCGTCAAGGTATCCGATCACGTGGCGCCGCACGACGCGGCGCCGAAACCCGGAGAGACCGCACGATGATACCGACGCTTTACGCCCATCCCTTTTCGTCCTACTGCCAGAAGGTGCTGACCGCGCTGTACGAGAACGGCACGCCGTTCGCGTATCGCGTGCTCGCGCACGACGATCCGAAGCCGATGCAGGAACTGGCCGCGCTGTGGCCGCTGAAGCGCTTTCCGGTGCTCGTCGATGCCGGCCGCACCGTGATCGAGGCGTCCATCATCATCGAGTACCTCGGCCTGAACCATCCGGGCCCCGTGCGGCTGCTGCCCGATGATCCGCACGCAGCGCTCGAGGTGCGCACGATGGATCGTTTCTTCGACAACTACGTGTCGACGCCGCAGCAGAAGGTCGTGTTCGATGCGCTGCGCCCGGAAGCCGAGCGCGATGCACGCGGTGTCGCCGATGCGCGCGCGATGCTCGACACGTCGTATGCGTGGCTGGACAGGAAGATGGCCGATCGCGAATGGGCGGCCGGCGACCGCTTCAGCCTCGCCGACTGCGGCGCGGCGCCGTTCCTGTTCTATGCGGACTGGACGCACCGGATCGATCCGTCGTTCGCGAACGTGATCGCGTATCGCAAGCGTCTGCTGGCGCGGCCGTCGTTTGCGCGCGCGGTCGACGAGGCACGGCCGTATCGTCCGTTCTTTCCGCTGGGCGCGCCCGATCGCGACTGAACGGCGCGGGCGTCGCGCGGCGCGCCGACGCCGCGCATGGCCGGCAGCGCGTGCCGGGGCGACGGAACGAAAGCAGCGGCAGCATCGCGGCGTCTCCCGTTACATCGTGCGGGTGGCCGACTGCGCGAGCGTCAGCAGTTCGTCGAACTGCGTGATCAGCTCGAAGCACAGCAGGAACGCGAGCGTATAGGCCGGCGCGGGGAAGCGCCGGATCGTCGCCAGCACCTGCGGCGCGAAGCGCGAGCGGATCGCGTCGCGCGTCAGCAGCCATGCGATCGCGATGCCGATCGCGGCGCCGGCGATCAGGTCGGTCGGGTAGTGGAAGCCGAGATAGGCGCGCGGTACGCAGATGAACACGACCGCATACAGCAGCGCGAGCACGCCGACGCGGCGCGCGATGATGAAGATGCCGGTGGCGATCGCCATCCACAGCATCGCGTGATCGCTGGGAAACGAACTCCATGCCTGCAGCGTGGCCGCGCGCAGCCCTGCCGACGGGAAGTGCAGGTGCAGTTCGGGGTTGTAGATCGGCCGCACGCGGAACGGCAGCACCTGGGCGAGCAGCCGGCCGAACGCGAGCGCAATGAGCCCGCTCGCGATCGTCGCGACGACCAGTTCGCGCTGCCGTTCGCGGTTCGGGCCCGGCTGGAACCACAGCCAGCACAGCACGGGAATGAGCACGAAGCCCTTGAACGTGTACAGGCCAGCGATCACGCGGATCGCATGATTCATCAGCGGTCCGAACGTGATGTGGGTGAGGAAGGTCTGGATCGTGGTGTCGAAATTGTTCATGTCGTGCGATCCCGGCGGACGCCCGATGCATTGCGCGCGGCCGGCCGGATCTGGAAGCGCGCTCGCACCGGAGCGCAACGGGGGGCAAGTATGGTCACCCGTTATTTCGAAGAAAATGCGAAAAAATACCGGGAATCCCCTGATGAAACGGGGCTGTGCGATGGGGCCGGATGGGCGGGCGCCGTGTGGCGGGGGGATCGGAATCGTCCGATATTTCCGCGTCGATGCGCGCGGCCATCGGAAAAATAATCGGTAGAACTGGACAGTCGCGCGGGCCGGTGCGGTTCTCGCGCCGGATGCGCGCGAATCTGCCGGGTCGCGCGGCGTCATGCGTGCGCCGATCGAAAATAAAAGAAAAGGCGGGCAAGCCCTGTGGGCCTGCCCGCCATGGGCGTGCGGTGCGGAAATTCAGCGGCGCCGAATTCGTGCCGTGAGCGCCGTGAGCGCCGGCCGGCCGCGGCGCCGTCAGCCGCGCCGGATGCCTTCGGGCAGTGCGCTGATGCGGCGCACTTCGGGCGAATCGAGCCACGTGCGCGACGTCGCGCAGTCGGCGAACATGTCGGTCGCATCCTCGCCCCAAAACAGGTCGCCGTCGAGTTCGAAGGTCGGCACGCCGAATACGCCGTGCGCGATCGCATCGTCGGTGTTCGCGCGCAGCGCGTCCTTGACCGGCTGGGCTTCGACGGCCGTCACGCCTTCCGGGAAGCCGACGGCTTCGCACAGCGCGGCGAAGCCTTCCGGCGTCGACACGTCCTGGCCGTCGCGCCAGATGTGCCGGAAGATCCGGCGGATCGCGTCGGGTGAACTGCCCATCGCGATCGCGAGACGCAGCGGCCGGATCGGATTGAACGGGTGCGCGGGCGGCATCCGGAATGCAATGCCGAGCTTGTCCGCGCGATATTGCGCGTGGCGATAGGTGAAGACGCGTTTCGCCGCGATCTCGGCCGGCGCTTTCTGGCCCCAGTGTGAGAGCAGTGCGCCGAGCACGATGGGCCGCGGCTCGAATGCGGCGGCGGCCGGCAACCGGTCGAACTGTTCCTGCTGCAGGTACGCGAACGGCGAGACGAAATCGAAATACCAGCTGGCGGTGCGCGCGGCGTTCATGGTGGCTGCCCTCATGGGTGTCCGGTTGGCGGTGGCACGCGCGGCACGCCCGCGGGCGGCGCGCGATGCAGGCATCGGCGGCCAGTGTCGCACGCGGCTGCCTTTTGCGTTGTAGCGTTGTAGCGCTGTTGCGTGGCGGTGCACGCGCCGCCGGTCACGACGCCGTGTCGTCGTGGCCTGCTGCCGACGCGAACTGCGCGAGGCTGTCACGTACGGCCGGCGCGTCATAGCGTGCGCCTGCGCCGCCGAGCGCCACGGTCGCCTTCTGCGCGAGCGGCAGCAGCATCGCGAGCGCTGCCGCCATGGCCGGTGCGGCGGCGAGCCGCGATTTCGGGCCCGATACGGTCAGCGCGCCCACACACTCGCCGGCCGCACCGAACACGGGTACGGACGCCGAAGCCGTCTCGGGGTCGCGCTCGCCGTAAGACGCGGCCCAGAGTCGTTCGCGCACGTCGTGCCATTGCGCATCCTGCGTGTCGGTGAACGCCAGCAGCACCTTCCCGGACGCGCCCTGGCGAACCGGAAATTCCTCGCCGACACGAATCGACACGCGCACCGCGCGGGCGGGCTCGACCCGGTACAGCACCGAGCGCATGTCGCCCTGGCGCACGTAGAACGATGCCGTTTCGCCGAGTTCGCGGCTGAGCGTTTCGAGCAGCGGCTCGACCACCGGGCCGACCCGGAACGAACGCTGGTACAGCGCGGCGAGCCGCAGCGGCTCGTGCCCGATCGCGTACTGGCCGTCGTCGAGCTTGCGCATGAAGCCGCCATGCTCGAGCGCGGCGAGCAGGCGCAGGATCGTGCTCTTGTACAGCCCGGTGCGGCGCGACAGCTCCGCGAGCGACAGCCGGTCGTCGGTCTGCCCGAAGGC
This sequence comes from Burkholderia sp. LK4, assembly GCF_001043615.1. Taxonomy (NCBI): domain Bacteria; kingdom Pseudomonadati; phylum Pseudomonadota; class Betaproteobacteria; order Burkholderiales; family Burkholderiaceae; genus Burkholderia; species Burkholderia sp. LK4. Next base: position 172,587 of record NZ_LDUL01000027.1, on the reverse strand, counting down.
GCGGAGGATCGCAAACGCGCGATCGAGGACGGCGACGCCGCTGGACGCTTCTTCGGCCGGCGAATCGGGCTCGTTGCCGGCGTGATCGGTGTGAGTCGTAGGCACTGCCTGCTTCCTTCAGAGGATGATCGGCCGACTATATCGTTCTGTCTGGCAGAACTCAAGTTCCAGAAAATCGCAATTTCACGGGTATACCCCGCTTACAGCACGTTCGACGCACGCTTAGAGTTCTATCAAACAGAACGATGTTCTTTCAAATAGAACGATGGAGTACCAAATGAGCGTTTCCGAATATCCGAAGGTGCTGGTCAGCGAGGTCGGGCCGCGCGACGGCCTGCAGAGCATCCGGGCCGTGATGCCGACGGCCGGCAAGCTGCGCTGGATCACGGCGCTGGCCGCGGCCGGCTTGCGCGAGATCGAGGTCGGGTCGTTCGTGCCGGCGAGGCTGTTGCCGCAGATGGCCGACGTGCGTGAGGTCGTCGCGCATGCGCTGGCGATTCCCGGGCTGCATGTCGCCGCGCTCGCGCCGAACCTGCGCGGCGCCGAGGGCGCATTCGAAGCAGGCGTGCACAAGCTGACGCTGCCGGTATCGGTGACGGAGGCGCATTCGCTGGCGAATATCCTCAAGACGCCCGCGCAGATGATCGACGAGGTGCGCGCGATCGTCGCGCTGCGCGATGCGCGGTTCCCGTCGGTGCAGATCGAGGCGGGCGTGTCGGTCGCGTTCGGCTGCACGATCGCGGGCGCCGTCAGCGACGACGAGACGATCGCGATGGCGGTGGCGATGGCCGAATGCGGGGTCGACGAGATCGGGCTGTCCGACACGAGCGGTTATGCGAACCCGGCGCAGGTGCGCCGGCTGTTTGCCCGGCTGCGCCGGGAAGTCGGCGACAAGGCGGGCGGCGCGCATTTCCACAATACGCGCGGGCAGGGGCTCGCCAACGTCGTCGCGGCGCTCGACGCGGGCGTGACGACGATCGATGCGAGCCAGGGCGGCCTCGGCGGTTGCCCGTATGCGCCGGGCGCGACCGGCAACATCGTCACCGAGGATCTCGTGTTCCTGCTCGAATCGATGGGATTCGACACGGGTATCGACGTCGACGCCCTGCTCGCCGCGCGCGCGATCCTGCACGCGGCGCTGCCGGCCGAGGCGTTGTACGGCCATGTGCCGGACGCCGGTTTGCCGAAGGGCTTCCGTTATGCGGACGGCCGTTCTCCCACCGCGCCGCAACCGGAAGGATGCCTGGCGGGAGTCGCGCAATGAACGGTCGCCAACCCGCTTCGATGCTGCCGTACGCCGGCGTCCGCGTGATCGAGATGACGCACATGGTGATGGGCCCGACCTGCGGGATGCTGCTCGCGGATCTCGGCGCGGAAGTCATCAAGATCGAACCGATCGCCGGCGACAGCACGCGCGCGCTGCGCGGTTCGGGCGCGGGATTCTTCGGGATGTTCAACCGCAACAAGAAGAGCCTCGCGGTCGACGTGAAGGATCCGCGCGGGCTCGAGATCGTGCTGCGGCTCGTCGCGACGGCGGACGTGTTCAGCGAGAACTTCAAGAGCGGCACGATGGACCGGCTCGGCCTCGGTTATCCGGCGCTGCACTCGCTGAATCCGCGCATCGTGTACGTGTCGCACAAGGGCTTCCTGCCGGGGCCGTACGAACATCGCACCGCGCTCGACGAGGTGGTGCAGATGATGGGCGGCCTCGCGTACATGACCGGCCCGGAGGGGCGGCCGCTGCGCGCGGGCGCGAGCGTGAACGACATCATGGGCGGCATGTTCGGCGCGATCGGCGCGATGGCCGCGCTCGCGCAGCGCGAGCGCACCGGCCGCGGCCAGCAGGTGCAGAGTTCGCTGTTCGAAAACAACGTGTTCCTCGTGGCGCAGCACATGATGCAGTTCGCGGTGACGGGGCAGGCCGCATCGCCGATGCCGAGCCGGATTTCCGCGTGGGCCGTCTACGACGTGTTCTCCGTGAAGGACGGCGAGCAGATCTTTCTCGCGGTCGTGTCGGATACGCAGTGGGCGCTGTTCTGCGATGCGTTCGGGCTGGCTGCGCTGAAGGACGATGCGCGCCTCGCGACCAACAACCTGCGCGTGCAGGCGCGCGAGTGGCTGCTGCCCGAACTGCGCGCGCGGCTCGCGCCGCATTCGGCCGCGGAGATCGGCGCGATCTTCGAGTCGATCGGCCTGCCGTATGCACCGATCACCAGGCCGCAGGACCTGTTCGACGATCCGCACCTGCTGGCGACGGGCGGCCTCGCGGACGTGACGTTGCCGGCCGATGCGAGCAGCGCCGGGCGGCCGGTCGACACGCGTACCGCGCTGCTGCCGCTCACGCTCGCGGGCGAGCGCCTGCGGCTGCGCTCGGCGCCGCCGGCGCTCGGGCAGGATACGCGCGCGCTGCTTGGCGAACTCGGCTACACGCCGGACGAGGCGCGCGCGCTGATCGAGGCCGGCGTCGTGGCCGGGCGGCACGACGCGGACGGCGCGGCGGCGGGCGGCGCGCCGTCGCCGAACGAACTGGCGAGCGCGTAGCTCGGCCGCGATCCCCTGATCGAACAAAGGCGTCCCGGCCGCGCCACGCGCGGGCGAGGATCGCCCTATCCACGGAGACAACCATGACATCCGCATTCCCGGCGCTGGCCGCCGATCGCGAGACCGATGCATCGATCGAGCAGCGGGCCGTGCGCAAGGCCGCATGGCGCTTCATCCCGCTGCTCGCGCTCGCGTATTTCTTCAATTACCTGGACCGCACGAGCGTCGGGTTCGCGGCGCTCACGATGAACCGCGATCTCGGGCTGACGGCGACGCAGTTCGGCTGGGGCGCGGGGATCATGTTCGCCGGCTACTGCGTGTTCGAGGTGCCGAGCAATCTCGCGCTGTACCGCTTCGGCGCGCGCCGCTGGCTCGCCCGCATCATGATCACGTGGGGCGTGATGGCGGCCGCGACTGCGCTCGCGACCGGGCCGACGAGTTTCTACGCGATCCGGTTGCTGCTCGGTATCGGGGAAGCCGGGTTCTTTCCGGGCGTGATCTTCTTCCTCGCCGTGTGGTTTCCGGCGAGCTACCGCACGCGGGTGCTGGCGTGGTTCACCGTGTCGACGCCGCTGTCGTCGCTGATCGGCGGGCCGCTGTCGACTTGGCTGCTGCAACTCGACGGCGCGCTCGGGCTGGCCGGCTGGAAATGGATGTTCATCGTCGAAGGGCTGCCGGCGTGCGCGCTCGGTTTTCTCGTGCTGAAGCTGCTGTCCGATTCGCCCGCGGATGCCGCGTGGCTGACGGGCGACGAGCGTGCCGCGCTGCAGCGCGCGTTCGAGCGCGAAGGCGCGGCCGCCGGCCGCAAGAAGCGCTTCGGCGTCGCGCTGCGCGACGTGCGCGTGTACGTGCTCGCGCTGATCTCGTTCGGTTTCACGATGGGTTCTTACGGGATCGGCATCTGGCTGCCGCAGATGCTCAAGGCGCACGGCATGTCGACGATGCAGACGGGCTGGCTGTCCGCGGTGCCGTACTTCTTCGCGACCGTCGCGCTGCTGTGGTGGGCGAAGCGCGTGGACCGTCGCGGCGGCCCGGTCGCGAACCTGGCGATCGGGCTGTTCATCGGCGCGGTGGCGCTCGGCGTCTCGACGCACTTCCTGACGCTCGGCCCCGCACTCGCCGGCATCACGCTGGCGCTGGTCGGCACGATCGCCGGCCGCACGATCTTCTACACGCTGCCCTCGCGCTTCCTGTCCGGCCAGGCGGCGGCCGGCGGGCTCGCGCTGATCAACTCGATCGGCGCGCTCGGCGGCTTCGCGGGCCCTTATCTCGTCGGCTACCTGAAGGACGCCTTTGGCACCTTTACCGCCGGCATGCTCGGCCTCGCGATCGTGCTCGCGGTCACGACGCTGCTGACGCTGTCGCTGTACGCGTTCGACCGGAGCGAATGACATGGACACGACGCTTTCGATCAAGCGGCGCCGGCTGCTCGGCGCGGCCGCCGCATCGCTCGCGCTGCCCGCGTTTGTCGAGACGCGCGCGGCGACCCAGGAGGGAGTTTCCCGCATGACGACGCAAAGCAACTATCTGGCGGTCCGCCCCGACTGGCTCGCGTCGGCGCTCGAACCCGTGCTCGAGCCCGACCTGCCGATCGTCGATGCGCATCATCATTTCTATGAGCGGCCGGGCTGGATCTACATGCTCGACGACTATCTGCAGGACGCGCGCTCGGGCCACAACATCCAGGCGTCCGTCTACATGCAGGCGCAGACGCGCTATCGCGATGCGGGCCCGGTCGAACTGAAGCCGGCGGGCGAGACGGCCTACGTTGCCGGCGTGACCGAGCCGCTGCAGCAGCACGGCCGCCCGGCTGTCGCGAAGGGCATCGTCGGCCATGCGGACCTGCGTCTCGGCGAGCGCGTGCGCGAGGTGCTCGAAGCACATCTCGAAGCCGGTCGCGGGCGGTTTCGCGGCGTTCGTCACCTGACGACCTGGGATGCCGATCCGACGCTCGCCAATCCGCTATCGGCGGTGCCGCGCGGCATGCTGCTCGATTCCGCGTACCGGGCGGGCGTCGCGCAGCTCGCGCCGCTCGGGCTGTCGTACGACGCGTGGCTGTTCTTTCCCCAACTCCCTGAACTGTTCGAGCTCGCGAAGGCGAATCCCGATACGCGCATCATCGTCAATCACTGCGGCGGCGTCGTACGGATCGCGAGTTATGCCGACAAGCGGCCGGAGGTGTTCGAACGCTGGTCGGCGTCGATGCGCGCGCTCGCGCGGCTGCCGAACGTGTACGTGAAGGTCGGCGGGCTCGGGATGCGCATCAACGGTTTCGATTTCGAGAAAGGCGAGCGGCCGCCGTCTTCCGTGCAGCTCGCCGACGCGTGGAAGCCGTGGATGATGACCTGCATCGACGCGTTCGGCCCCGAGCGCTGCATGTTCGAGAGCAATTTTCCGGTCGACAAGGGCTCGTATTCGTTCGTGAACGGCTGGAATGCGTTCAAGCGCCTGACGGCGCAGGCAAGCCCGGACGAGCGCGACGCGCTGTTCCGCGGCACGGTCACGCGGGCTTACCGGCTCGGCTGACGCGCGTCGCGACGACAGGCCCGGCGCTTGCTCACTTCGCCTCCACCAGCGCCGCCAGCCTCGCCAGCGCCATTTGCCAGCCGGTTTCGTTGTCGGCGGCCGGCACGCCGGGCGGCACCCCGTCGTGCACGGCGTCCACGCGCGTGCCGCCCGCTTCGTCGGACAGCGTGATCGTGATCGTCATGGCGCCGCGCAGCATCGGATCGTCGGTTTCGAACACGTCGATCTCGACGATCTGCTCGTCCGGCACGAGCGTGACGAAGCGTCCGTGATAGGTATCGGTGCGCGCGGTGGTCTTGCCGGTGCCGGCCGACGGTGCGTCATAGCTCAGCGACACGCGCAGCGCGCCGCCTTCGCGCGCGTCGTACGCATGCACGCGGCACGTCATGCCGTCGGGCACCTTCCATTGTTCGACGGCGTGCGGATCGAGCAGCGCACGGTAGACGCGCCCGCGCGGGGCGTTCAGGTGCCGGCTGACCCGGGTCGAATGCGTGTGCGTGTGCAACATGTTGCCTCCCGCGGAGCGCGCGCGACGGTGCACGCCGGCGGGCCGGCGTGTCGTCGCGCTTCCTTCAGGAATCCTAGGCGCGCGCGAGGCGGCATGCAATGATCGCGCACCCGGCCGCGCTCAGCGCAGCGCGGCCGCGAAGGCGTCGAGCTGCGTGATGCAGGTGTTCCAGCCCTCGAAGAAGCCGAGCGCTTCATGGCGCTCGCGCGTGGCGGCGTCCGGATGCATCACGCGCGCCTCGTAGCGGCTGCCCGCATCGTCGTCGGCCATCGTGACGACTGCCGTGAACCCCATCCACGGCACTTGCGGCCGCCAGCCGCCCCCGAGCATCGACGTGAACGCGATGCGCGATTCGGGCACGATTTCGAGGAAGCAGCCGGGGTTGTCGCTCGTGCCGCCGTCGGGGCCGCGCATGAACGTGTGGAAAGCGCCGCCCGGACGCAGGTCGAATGCGCGTACTTCGGTGGTCCACGGTTTCGGGCACCACCATTCCTTCAGCAGTTCGGGGTCGGTCCACGCACGCCACAACGCGTGGCGCGGCGCGTGCAACGTGCGCGTGATGACGAGATCGTGGGCTTCAGCGGGGTCGACGGGGCTGGCTGACATCGTGCTCCTCCTGGTGACGGCGTTCGACGAATTCGACGAGACGATCGGATCGTGCTTCCCATAGCGCGCGTTGCGCGGCGAGCCATGCCTCGGCCTCGGCGAGCCGGCTGCCGACCAGTGTGCAGGTGCGCGAGCGGCCGGATTTCCGGGTCTGCACGAGGCCGCTGCGCTCGAGCACGGCCACGTGCTTCATGAACGACGGCAGCGCCATGTCGAACGGCTCGGCCAATGCGGAGACGGTCCGCTCGCCCTGGCCGAGCGCGCCGACGATCGCGCAGCGCGTCGGATCGGCGAGGGCGTGGAACACGTCGCTGATGCCGGGTTGAAAGTTAGCCATGTGGCTAAGTGTAGGCAATGGGAACGGCGATGCAACGGAAATTTTCGTCGCGTAGGATGATGGGGCGGTAACACGCGCCGACCGGGCGCGGTATTGCCGCATGCCTGCTGTCGTTGCGCGAGCCGCGACGATCGGCCGGTGTTCTTTCCGATCCGGCCGCCCGCCGAACCCGTGCGGGCGGGCCACCTGACTCCCGGAGATGGCATGACCGAATCCGTTACCGTCCGCCGCATCGACGCGGGCGAAGCGATGACCTGCGTCGATGCGCTGGCCGACGTGCTGATCGATTGCGTCGAGGGCGGCGCGTCCGTCAGCTTCATGTTGCCGATCGGGCGGCCGACCGCCGTCGCGTTCTGGACCCACGTCGCCAACGGCGTCGCGAACGGCGAGCGCATCCTGCTCGTTGCCGAGGACGCGGCCGGCCGGATCGTCGGCACCGTGCAGGTCGTGACCGCGCAGCCGGAGAACCAGCCGCATCGTGCGGATATCGCGAAGATGCTCGTGTCGCGTCACGCGCGCCGGCAGGGCATCGCTGGGCGGCTGATGGCGGCGGCCGACGCGGCCGCGCGCGACGCCGGCAAGACCGTGCTCGTGCTCGATACCGTGACGGGCGGCGACGCCGAGCGGCTGTACGAGCGGGCCGGATGGCAGCGCGTCGGCGTCGTGCCGAACTATGCGTTGATGCCCGACGGCACGCCCTGCGCGACGACGTATTTCCACAAGCAACTCGCGTAACGGGGCGCGCGATGCATCCCGTCGCTCCGGCGCTTGTCTCCCCGGTCGCGGCGAGCGCAGGGCCCGGGGCGACCGCGCCCCGTCCGGGAATCTGGCAGGGCCGGAGACGTCGCCAGTCCGATATAGTCACGCAGGAAGATTTCAGCTGCACGCCCCGGAACCCCGCCTCGATGAAACGCTCCCATGTCGCTTACGCCCTCACGGGCCTGCTTGTCGCGCTGCCGATTGCCGCGTATGCGCTGGTCAAGCCGCTGCGCGTCGTCGCGCCTGTGCTGGTTCCCGGCGTGTCGTGCCCGAGCGCCGATCTCTGCACCGACGATGCCGCGAGGCTCGGCGACGCACGGCAGCTCTATCGCGACGGTTATGCGCGCGCGGCGGCAGCCGTCGGCGCGTTCCGGGAGGCGCCGCGCGTCGTGTTCTGTTCGACCCGCGCGTGCGCCGATGCATTCGGCCTCGGCCAGCGCGCGGCGCTGACGCTCGGGAATTTCGGCGTGGTTGTCGCACCGCGCGGCTGGCAGACCTACTTTCTCGCGCACGAGCTGATCCATCACCGTCAGGCGGAAGTGCTCGGCAACCTGGCCGTCGTGACCAAGCCGCGCTGGCTGATCGAAGGGATGGCGTATTCGCTCAGCGACGATCCGCGCCATCCGTTGGCGGAGCCGTTCGAAGCGTGGCGCACGCGTTTCGACGCATGGCATGCGGCGCTGGGCGGGCAGCCGCTGTGGGAGGCCGCGCGGGCGGTCGAATAGCGCGGGGCAAGGGCGCCGCGCGCGCCGTCTTGCCCCGCCGTCTGCCCGTCATGCCGGCGCGGACGGATCGTCGCGCCCGGCGGTGAGCGCGTCCCGCCCCGCCGCGAGGATTTCGTCGGCCAGCGCGGGCTCGGTGCCGGCGATCGCGCGCGACAGCACGAGCGCGCCGACCATCTGGCTGAAGACGGCGATCGCGTCGCGACGCGTCTGCGCCGGTGTCCCGCCTTCGACGGCCACCATCCGTTCCAGCCGGTCGAGATACGTGGCGAGGCCGTGCGCGTAGCACGCACGCGCCGCATCGGTCAGTCGCGGCGCATCGCCCGCGAAACCGGACAGCGGGCACCCGGCCTCGACGTTGTCGCGATGCGCGGCAGACAGATACGACGCCACCTGCGCGTCGAGACTGCCGGCGTTCGGCGAATCCGCGCGGTCCTGCATGGCCTTTTCCATCACCTCGGCCACCAGCGCGTCTTTCGACTTGAAGTGGTTGTAGAAGCCGCCCTGCGTGAAGCCGGCTTCCTTCATCAGCTCCGTGAGTCCGACCGCGTCGACGCCGCGCACGCGGAACAGCCGCTCGGCGGCCGCGACAATCGCGCTCCGGTTCTCGGCAGCCTGCTGTCTTGAAACGCCCATCGATTCCTCCCTGATTTTTGCCGATCGCGTCGATTGAAAATCACAATGGCGACCACCATTGACATGAACGGACTGCGTGAACACAATGCACGGCAAAGACAATGGTGATCGACATTGACATCGAGTGTAGCCGACTTGGCGGAGGGTGCAAAGCCGCTGCCGGAACAGCCGATGGCGATCGATCGGTGTCTTGGGCGCCGCCGGGGCACGTGTATCGGGCAACGGGCGGCTTGCCGCCTGCCGGCGGCGTACCGGTTCGGAACGCAATGGCAGCCTGGTTTTTCACCGGATCTCACGCGCGCGGCGAGCCGGCGCGCATGCGATTCATCATGCGAAAGGAAGCGTCATGAAGATCGAAGGTGCAGTGGTGTTCGTCACGGGTGCGAATCGCGGGCTCGGGCTCGAGTTCGCGAAGCAGGCGCTTGCGAGAGGGGCGCGCAAGGTCTACGCGGCGGCGCGCGATCCGGCCACCGTGACGCTGCCGGGCGTCGTGCCGGTGAAGCTCGACGTGACCGATCCGGCGGCCGTCGCTGCGGCGGCCGACGCGGCGCGCGACGTCACGCTGCTGATCAACAATGCGGGCATCGCGCGACTCGGCAGCCTGACGGACGACGGTGCGACCGACGCATTGCGCGACCATTTCGAAACCAACGTGTTCGGGATGCTGGCGATGTCGCGCGCGTTCGCGGGCATCCTCGCCGGCCATGGCGGCGGCGCGATCCTGAACATCCTGTCCGTCGCGAGCTGGGTGAACCGGCCGATCCTGTCGGGTTACGGCGTGTCGAAATCGGCCGCGTGGGCGTTGACCAACGGGCTGCGCCATTCGCTGCGCGAGCAGCGCACGCAGGTCGTCGGGCTGCATGCCGGCTTCATCGATACCGACCTGACGGCCGGCCTCGACGTGCCGAAGGCGACGCCGGCCGACGTCGTGCGCCAGGCGTACGAAGCGATCGAAGCAGGGGAAGAAGAAGTGTCGACCGACGAGTTCACGCGGCAGGTGAAGGCCACGCTGTCGTCGGGCGTCTATCTGGAAGAACCGGCGCCGCGTTGACGCCGCCGGAACCTCGAACCCGCCTCCCGCGCCGCGTGTGCGGTACGGGCGGCGGGCCGGGCCGTCAGGCCGTGGTGTCGATGATGCCGGGGATCTTCACGTCCGGGTTCACGTCCGCGTCGTAGTCGACGCCGGCGATCTCGAAGCCGAACAGGCGCAGGAACTCGGTCTTGTAGCCGGCGAAGTCGGTCAGCTCGTACAGGTTGTCGTTCGTCACGTGGTTCCACTGCGCGACGACCTTCGCCTGCACCTGCGGATCGAGCTCCTTGTAGTCCGCGCGCAGGCGGCCTTCTTCGTCGACGTGCGGCGTCGCACCGTACAGGCTGTCCTTGAACAGCCCGTACACCTGCTCGATGCAGCCTTCGTGCGTGCCGGTTTCCTTCATCGTCTTGAACAGCAGCGACAGGTACAGCGGCATCATCGGGATCGCCGAGCTTGCCTGCGTGACGACGGCCTTCAGCACCGACACGCGCGCATCGCCGCCGTGCGCGGCCAGCTTGTCGCGGATCGACAGCACCTTCTTGTCGAGATCCTTCTTCGCTTCGCCGATCGAGCCGTTCCAGTAGATGTCGTGCGTGATCTGCTCGCCGAGATACGTGAACGCGGTCGTCTTCGCGCCGTCGGCCAGCACGCCGGCTTCATCGAGCGCGTCGATCCACATCTGCCAGTCCTCGCCGCCCATCACGGCGACGGTGCCGTCGATCTCTTCCTGCGTCGCCGGTTCCAGCGTGACGTCGCGGATCACTTCCTTGTCGGTGTCGAGGCCGCGGAACGTGACCGTCTTGCCGATCGGCTTGAGCGTCGAGCTGATGGTTTCGCCCGTCTTCGGATGCGTGCGGCGCGGTGCCGCGAGGCTGTAGACGACGAGATCGACCTTGCCGAGATCCTGCTTGATGGTGTCGATCGTGACCTGCTTGACCTTGTCGGAGAATGCGTCGCCGTTGATGCTGCGCGCATAGACCCCTTTTTCGGCGGCGAATTTCTCGAACGCGGCGCTGTTGTACCAGCCCGCCGTGCCCGGCTTCGTTTCGCTGCCGGCGCGCTCGAAGAACACGCCGAGCGTGTCCGCACCCGAGCCGAAGGCGGCCGAGATCCGGGCGGCGAGGCCGTAGCCGGTCGACGCGCCGATCACGAGCACCTTTTTCGGGCCGTTGGCGATCGGGCCGTGCGAAGTCACGTAGTCGATCTGTTCCTTGACGTTGGCTTCACAGCCGACCGGATGAGTCGTCACGCAGATGAAGCCACGCACGCGCGGTTTGATGATCATGGAAACCCTCTAGTCAGAAAGGCAGAAACGGCCTGAAATCGGAAAAATCCCGCGCATTGTAATGGAAGCGGCCGATCGCGGGCGGGCGCGGCCGGAACCCGGCGGATCGTCCAGTTATTTCTCTCTTGACAGAAATAACTGAAATGCCTAAATTTCACGCCATGGAACTCACACCGATTGCCGAACGATTCATTCTCCACTGGGGCGAAATGGGCTCGCGGTGGGGCGTCAACCGCACCGTCTCGCAGATCCACGCGCTGCTGTATCTGGCCGGCCGGCCGATCGCGGCCGACGAGATCGCCGAGACGCTCAACGTCGCGCGCTCCAACGTCAGCACGAGCCTGAAGGAGCTGCAGGCGTGGCGGCTCGCGAAGGTCGTGCATGTGCTGGGCGACCGCCGCGACCACTTCGAGACGTCGACCGACATCTGGGAACTGTTCAAGCTGATCGTCGAAGGGCGGCGGCAGCGCGAGATCGAGCCGACGCTCACGGTGCTGCGCGATTGCCTGACGAATCCGGAGATCGCGAACGAGAGCCGCGAGACCGAGCAGCGCATCCGCGACACGCTGCAGTTCGTCGAGACGCTCACGACCTGGTCGGACGAGATGCTGCGGCTCAAGCCCGATACGCTGATGAAGGCGCTCGGCATCGGCGCGAAGATCAGCCAGACGGTCAGGCGCAAGCCGTCGAAGTAAGCGTGACGCGCAGTGCGGGCAGGCAGCCCGCTTTTTTTGGGATTGTTATTTCTGTCTGTACAGAAATAACTGTAAGTGGAGGATGAAAATGAACGCTGTCTTGCCGTCGACCTGCCCGCAGGGCCGCACCGGGGCGCGCCGCATGACGGTCCTCGTGTGCGGCGCGAACGGCTTCATCGGGCGGGCACTGTGCGCGCAGCTCGAAGCCGGCGGCCATCGTGTGCTGCGCGGCGTGCGGCACGCGGCCGGCCCGTGCGACGTCGCGATCGACTTCGCCGCCGACATCGATCCCGATGCGTGGCTCGCGCGGCTGAAGGGCGTCGACGTGGTGATCAATGCGGTCGGCATCCTCGCCGATCGGCGCGGCGCGACGCTCGACGCCGTGCACCGTGCAGCACCGTGCGCACTCTTTACCGCGTGCTGCCGCGCCGGCGTGCGGCGCGTGATCCAGATCTCGGCGCTCGGCGTCGAGCGCGGCGGCACGCGCTACTTCGCCAGCAAGCTTGCCGCCGACCGCTTCCTGCAGACGCTGCCGATCGACTTCCGGATCGTGCGGCCCGCGCTCGTCTACGGCACGGACGGCGCGTCCGCGCGGTTTTTCCGGATGCTCGCGAGCCTGCCCGTGCAGGTGCTGCCGGCGGGCGGTCGTCAGCGGCTGCGCCCCGTGCACATCGACGATCTCGCCGAAGTCGTCGCGCGGCTCGTCGTGCAACCGGGCGATACGTCGGCGGCCGGCCGCGCGGTGATGGACGTGGTCGGCAACGACGAAGTCGAATACCGCGAGGTGCTGGCCCGCTACCGTGCCGCGCTGGGATTTCCGCCGGCCGCCCGCGTGACGCTGCCGGGCACGCTGGCCGGCGCGGCGGCCGCGTTGCTCGGCACGCTGCCGGGCGCGATGTTCACGCGCGACACGTGGACGATGCTGCGTGGCGGGAACACCGGCGATCCGTCCGCCGTCACGACCGTGCTCGGCCGGCCGCCGCTCGGGATCGACGGCTTCATCGGCACGGAAGCCGTTGCGCTGCGTCGCGACGCGCTGGCGATGTGGCGTCGGCCGTTGCTGCGCGGCGCGCTCGCGATCGTGTGGATCTGGACGGCCATCGCCAGCGCATTCATCCATCCGCTGCCCGCGAGCCTCGCGCTGCTCGCGCCTGCGCACCTGACGGGGCTGCCCGCGCTGATCGCGTTGTACGCGGCCAGCGCGCTGGACTTCGCGTTCGGCATCGCGACCGTCGTCGCGCCTTCACGGCGCCTGTGGGCGGCGCAAGCGGCGCTGATCGTCGCGTACTCGGCCGTCATCGCGGTCACGATGCCGGCGCTGCTCGCCGAGCCGTTCGGCCCCGTGCTCAAGAACGTGCCGATTCTCGCGATCCTGTTGATCCTTTTTTCAGAAGAAGAACAAGCATGAATACCTATCTCGTCATCAAGGCGCTTCACATCCTGTCCTCCGTGCTGCTGGTCGGCACCGGCTTCGGCACCGCGTTCTACCTGTTCTTCGCGAACCGCACGCAGTCGGTGCCCGCGATCGCGGCCGTGTCGCGCCTCGTGGTGCGCGCGGACTGGTGGTTCACGACGCCGGCCGTGATCTTCCAGCCGGCATCGGGGCTCTGGCTCGCGCACACCGCCGGCTGGCCGTGGCATACGCCGTGGCTGCTCGCGTCGATCGTGCTGTATGCGATCGCCGGTGCGTGCTGGCTGCCGGTCGTGTGGCTCCAGCTCGAACTTGCATCGATGGCGAAGCTCGCCCATGCGAACGGCGACGCCGCATTGCCGGAGCGCTACTGGCGCTATGCGAAGCGCTGGGAACTGCTCGGTTACCCGGCGTTCTTCGCGATGCTGTCCGTCTACTTCCTGATGGTGCTCAAGCCGATGTAAGCACGTGGCCGCCGCTGCACGGGAGCGGCGGTACGGCGTGCGGGAAAGCAGTCGATCGATTCACGATGCACGCAAGAACAAAAAGGAATGCGAATCATGGAATCAAGTGAACTGGTGCTGTACTTCGACGGACGATGTCCGTTATGTGTCGCGCAGATACGGCGTCTCGGTGCCCGCGACGCGCAGCAGCGGCTGGCTTTCGTCGATATCGCGGGGCCGGGCTTCGACCCGGCGCCGCTGGGCGTCGGCCTGCCCGCGCTGAATCGCGAGCTTCATGCGCGTCTGCCGGACGGACGCATGCTGACCGGGGTGGACGGCATCCTCGCCGCCCATGCGCTGACCGGGCGCGGCTGGCTCGTCCGGCTGCTTCGCGTGCCGGTCGTGCGCGGCGTGCTGGCACCGCTGTATCGCCGCGTCGCGCGCAACCGGCACGCCCTTTCGCGCTGGCTCGGCTATCGCACCGAAGCGGCGTGCGACGGGCGGGCATGCGATAGCGACCGCGCCGCCGAACCCGCCGAACCCGCGGCCGAGCGTCCCGCGCGCGATGACATGCGCCGCATCGTGGTGACCTGGATGTACGGCGCGGCGCTTGCGCACCTGCTCGTCGGCATCGCCGTTCCGTGGGTGGCCGGCACGCCGTGGCTCGACGCGTATCACCGCGTCATCGAGCTGCATTTCTGGGCGGGTACGGCGCCCGGCCCGGCGCGCGCGCAGCAGGTCTGGTGGATGTCGCTGATCGGCGCGACGGTGCAATGCGCGTCGGTCTGGATGCTGGCGCTTGTCCACCTCGGCAACCGGCTGCGCCGGCGGGAGGTGTGGGGGTGGCTGCTGGCCGGCCTGTCGATCTGGGCGCCGCAGGACATGCTGTTTTCATTGCAGGCCCGAGTATCGGGCCACGTGGCGATCGACGCGGCGGCGCTCGTTGCGATGGTGCCGCCGCTTGTGTGGCTGTGGAGAAGGGATACACCATGAACACCTTGCCTGCTTACGACTGGGCGCTCAACCTGCTGATCGTGCAGGGCGCGATGGGCGCATTCGATACGCTCTATCACCACGAGCTCACGCAGGATCTGCCGCACAGCCCGCGCGCGCGGCTCGAGCTGGGGATTCACGCGGTGCGCTCCGTGCTTTACGGTCTCGTATTCGCGTCGATCGCGAACGTCGCCTTTCACGGCGCGTGGGTCGCGGCCCTCGCGGCAGTGGTGGTCGTCGAGGTGGTGCTGACGTTGTGGGATTTCGTCGTCGAGGACCAGAGCCGCAAGCTGCCGGCGACCGAGCGCGTGCTGCACACGCTGCTGGCCGTCAACGGCGGCGCGCTGTTCGGGATGATCGCGATGCAGCTGGCCGTCTGGGCGCACGAGCCGACCGCGCTTCAGGTACTCGACCTCGGCTGGCGCGGCGGGTTGCTGAGCGTGTTTGCCGTCGGCGTGACGGTATCGGGCATCCGCGACGGAATCGCGGCCTGCCGGATCGCGCAACGCGCGCCGGCCGCCAATCCGTTCGCGGGGCAGCCGCCGGGGAACGTGCTCGTCACGGGCGGCACCGGCTTCATCGGCGAAACGCTCGTGAACCATCTGCTCGATGCGGGCCATACGGTCACGTTGCTGGCGCGCGACCCGCTGCGCGCGGCCTACTCGTTTCAGGGCCGTGTGCGCAGCGTGACGTCCGCCGGACAACTGCAGCCGCACGAGCGTTTCGACACGGTCATCAACCTCGCGGGGGCGCCGGTGCTGGGCGCGCGCTGGAGCAAGCGCCGCCAGGCGGTGCTGCTCGCCAGCCGCGTCGGCGTCACGGAATCGCTGATGCGCTGGGTCGAGACCGCCGAGGTCAAGCCCTGCACGTGGATCCAGGCGTCGGCGATCGGCTACTACGGCGTGCGGCCTGCCGACGAGCGGCTCGACGAGCGCAGCAGCGCCGGCACCGGCTTCATGTCCGGGCTGTGCCGGCAGTGGGAGCTTGCCGCACAGCCGCTCGAATGCCACGGCGTGCGCACGGTGGTGCTGCGGCTGGGCGTCGTGTTCGGCCCCGGCGGCGCGTTGCGCCCGATGCTGCTGCCGCACTACTTCGGGATGGGCGGGCGATTCGGCGACGGCACGCAGGTGATGAGCTGGATACACCGGGACGACGTGCTGCGGATCATTGCACGCGTGATGTCGAACGCGGGCATGCACGGCGTCTACAACGCGGTCGCACCGGCGCCGTTGACCCAGCGCGAGTTCGTGCAGGTCGTGTCGAAGGTGTTGCGTCGCCCGGCCTGGCTGCACGTGCCGGCCGCGCCGCTGCGCGTCGCGATGGGCGAGATGGCCGAGCTGCTGCTAGACGGGCAGCGGGTGATGCCGGCGCGGCTGCATCAGGACGGATTCATGTTCCGGTTCCCGACGGCCGAGCACGCGCTGCGTGACCTGACGAACCGGCCGCATGGAGATTTCGCGCACGCGGCCTGCCGTTTGCCTCGCGGTCGTGTTTGACCGCTCTGCCCGTGCCCCGAAGGAAGTTCCCCAGGGGAAAAGGACGGAGGTTCCCGGAGCAAACCTGCTAAATTCGGCGTGAATGCGTTCGTGGCGCGTCGTGCGCCCCGAACGCTCCGCATCCGACCTCACAAGGAGACTGCATGCTGCACATCCTCGGCAAGATTCCGTCCATCAACGTCCGCAAGGTGCTGTGGCTGTGCACCGAACTGAACCTGCCGTTCGAACAGGAAGACTGGGGCGCGGGCTTTCGCACGACCAACGATCCGGCCTATCTCGCGCTGAACCCGAACGCGCTCGTGCCCGTCATCAAGGACGACGATTTCGTGCTCTGGGAATCGAACACGATCATCCGCTACCTCGCGAACCGTTACGGCGGCGACGCGCTGTATCCGGCCGAGCCGCAGGCGCGTGCGCGGGTCGACCAATGGATCGACTGGCAGGGCGCGGACCTGAACCGCTCGTGGGTCGGCGCGTTCCTCGGCCTCGTGCGGAAATCGCCCGATCACCAGGATCCGGCCGGCATCGCGCAGTCGATCGCAGGCTGGACGAAGCACATGCAGGTGCTGAACGCACAGCTCGAAAAGACGGGCGCATACGTGGCCGGCGACACGTTCACGCTCGCGGACATTCCGATCGGCCTGTCGGTCAACCGCTGGTTCGGCACGCCGTTCGAGCATCCGGAATTGCCGGCGGTGTCGCGCTATATCGAACGTCTCGCGACGCGCGAAGGCTTCAAGCAATACGCGGGCAGCGCGAATCCGTAAGGCCGGCCGGTAGCGCGTGAGGCGGCCGTGTTGCAATCGCTGCCGCTTCACGCCTGATTCATCGATCCACGTACCCGTCGTCACGCGCCGGGCGCCGGCACCGCGTCGAGCACGCGCGCAAGAAACGCCTCGTGGTTCCACGCGGATTCCGGCCGCGACAGCCCGAGCCGCACGACCACCAGTTGACGGCTCGGCACCACGCTCACGAACTGGCCTTCATGGCCGACCGCATGAAACGCGTCGGCCGGCATCGCGACCGCGTGCGGATCGCGATCGTTGAACGGCTCCGGCACCTTGACCCACAGCTGCGCGCCGTATTCCTGGCGCGACGACTGCGGCGTCGCGCGCGTCAGGTAGCGTACCCAGCCGTCCGGCAGCAGCCGCTGCCCGTCCCACACGCCGTCCTGCAGCAGAAGCTGCCCGAAGCGCGCCCAGTCGCGTGCGCTCGCATACATGTACGACGCACTGACGAGTGTGCCCGACACATCGGGCTCGAACACCGCGCTGCGCATGCCGAGCGGCGCGAACAGCGCGCGACGCGGAAACGCGAGGTAGTCGTCCTCGCCGCCGCCCAGCGCTTCGCGCATCACGCGCGCGACGATCGCGCTCGTCCCGCTCGAGTAAGACCACTGCGTGCCGGGTGTCGCCGCGAGCGGCTTCGCCGATGCGAACCGCGCGGTATCGGGCTGCGTGAACAGCATCAACGCGACGTCGGACAGCGGGTCGTCGTAGTCCTCGTTGAATTGCAGGCCGCTCGTCATCCGCAGCAGCTCGTCGAGCGTGATGGCCGCGCGCGGATCGCCGCTGCCGCGCCATTCGGGCAGCAGCGCCGACGTATCGGGCGACAGCTTGTGCTGCGCGACGAGCGCGCCGGCCAGCGCGGCCGTCACGGTCTTCGTCATCGACCAGCCGGGCAGCGGCGTGTCGGCCGTGAAGCCGGGCGCATAGCGTTCGGCGATCACCTGGCCGCGCCACATCACGACGACCGCGCGCGTGCGCCGCGGTCGTGCCGGATCGGGCTCGTCGAACGCGCGGTCGAGCGCGGTCTGCAGTTTCCGTGCGTCGATGCCGGCCGGCGGCGTGGACGGTGCGGCTGGTGCGGGCTGCGCGGGCGGCGGATCGGGGAGGGGTGCCAGCGCGGCCGGCAATGCGGCGGGCGACGGCCCGATCGCGAGCGTGCAGCCGAGCCCGGGCCGGAAGTCGGCTTCGCGCCGGGCGAAGCCGGCGAAGGTCGCCACGGCGCGATGACGGTCGGGATCGATCGACGGGCGGACCAGTTTCAGCAGCGGATGCACGCCGGCCATGATGTCGACGTCGATCACGGACGCGGCAGGGCGGCCCGATACGTACACGCCGGAACACAGCGCCTTCGCCGCATAACCGGTCGCGACCGGCGCGAGCCGGGACAGCATGTAGCCCGTGTAGCCGATCGCGGCGACGGCCGCGAGCGCGACGCCGCGCAGGATCGGCTTCTTGAAGGGGATCGTCATGCGCGGGTGTCCTCGGTTGTCTGAAGGCGGAACACGAACCGGCAGTGTCGCAGGTTCGGGCCGGCGGTGGCAATCGCGAGGGGCGGCGATGCCGGGCAGCGTCGACAGCGCGCAGATGGCCCGGCATGTGCGAATCGTGTGTGTCGATCGCGGATGTCGAACGGGCCGCGCGCGGCCCGTTCAAGCGGCGCATCACTGCGTGTTGTTGTCGTCGGAGCGCAGGGTCCGGACCGTCGCGATATTCGTGTTGTCGTCGACGGCCGCGAATTGCCGCTGGCCTTTGCTGCCGTGCCCGAACGCCAGGCCGAACGCGGCCCCTGGAACGGTGTCGACCTGCATTTGCGCGACGAAGCGCCCGTCCACCGTGAATTCGACGATCTCGCTCGGCTGCTGCGGGGCGGCGTTGACCGCGTCGCCGTTCGCGGTCACGAGATGCCCGTTCGATGCGAGCGCCAGCGTGAGCGAGCCTGACAAGTTGAAATCCGACCCGTCGCCGGCCGATAATCGTCGGGCATTGCACTCCCGCTTTACCGCTTTCCCAGTCCAACCGATATCGGAAACCGACATGCCCTACGACAACAACAACCCGTTCGCCAGAATCCTGCGTGGCGAACTGCCTTGCGTGAAGGTCGCGGAAGACGACACGACGCTCGCGATCATGGATCTGATGCCGCAGGCCGACGGCCACGTGCTCGTGATCCCGAAGGAGCCGGCCGCACAGATCTTCGACTTGTCCGGCGATGCAGCCGCGGCCGGCATCCGCATGACGCAGCGCGTCGCGGCGGCGGTGCGCGCGGCGCTCGAGCCGGACGGCGTGTTCATCGGCCAGTTCAACGGCGCGGCAGCCGGCCAGACGGTTCCGCACGTGCACTTCCATGTGATCCCGCGCTGGGAGGGCGCCGAGCTGCGGATGCACGCGCGCGAGATCGCCGACGCGGCGACGCTCGAAGCGCTCGCGCAGCGCATTCGCGCGCGCTTCGTGTAACGCGTCGATTGCACGCGGCACGGCGCGCGGCGGCACACCGGCCGGCCGCCGCGCCCTCGTCTGTTTCAGCGGTCATGCGAGGTAACACGTGTAACCGGCGGCGAAACTCGTCCCGGCCGACCCGGCGCTAGACTCGGCGCATTGCTTCATCGAGCGACAGGAAGGGCGGATTGCCTCTTCGTGCCGGCCGTCGCACCTCGCGACGACGCGGCGTTCGCGAGGTGCCATTCGTCTTTCGCGCCGGGAATCGAGCCATGTCCAGACTTCTCATCACGCTTGCCCTGATCGGCGGCCTGTCCGGCTGCTACGTCGCGCCGCCGTACGGCTACGCGCCCGCGCCGGCCTACTACGGTTATGCGCCGGCGTATTACGCGCCGCCTGTCAGCGTCGGGATCGGCGGCCACTTCCGCATCCGCTGATCCGGCACCGGGCGCGGGCCCCGGCCGCCCGGGCCAGGGTCGTGGCGTTGTGCCGGACGATGCGCGCGGATTCGCGCGCTGCATGACGGCGGTGCGCTGCGCGGCGTGCGCGCGGTTCCTATACTTCACAGGAAAGCGCACTCCGGCGAGGCAGTCATGACAGTCACCCGCAAGGTCGCCGCCCTGTCAGGCATCTCCACGCTCGTTTATCTCGGGCTCGCGGTGCTCGGCAGCGGCGGGTTCGCGGCCTTCTTCTCGCATCCGCCGCTGACCGTCGTCGTCGTCGCGACACTCGCGATGGCCGTCGCGGCGATGTTCACCGAAGGCAACCTGAGCAGCGGCGAGCGCGAGAACCGCGACAACCGCTGGGTGCTCGCGGCGTTCGCGGTGAGCGGGTTCCTGCTGGCCTACCTGCCCGCGCTGACCGACCGGCTCGACTTCTGGACCTTCGGCGGCGACGCGGTGCGCTGGGCCGGCGTTGCGCTCTACATCGCGGGCGGCGTGCTGCGCATCTGGCCCGTGTTCGTGCTCGGCAAGCGCTTCAGCGGGCTCGTCGCGATCCAGCCGGGCCATACGCTCGTGACCGACGGCGTCTACCGCCGCATCCGCAATCCGAGCTATCTGGGGCTGCTCGTCAATTCGGTCGGCTGGGCGCTCGCGTTCCGCTCGGGTGTCGGCGTGCTGCTGGTCGTGTTGACGATGATCCCGCTCGTCGCGCGTATCCGCTCCGAAGAGGCGCTGCTGCGTGCGCAATTCGGTGCCGAGTACGACGCGTATTGCGCGCGAACCTGGCGGCTGCTGCCCGGCGTGTACTGACCCCCTTCATTTTTCCCGGATGGTCGTTTCCGGGCCCGCTCACGACACGTGCCCGATGTGTTGCCACGTGTGTCGCAAACGGGCGACGCCCCGCATGGGCGACCCGTCGCTGCGCAGGGCCGGAACCTCGGCAGAGCCAATGCCGGCGCGGGTTTGCGGGCATTCTGGTGCGGGCGTTTGGGGGCGCCTGTTCGTAAACAACTTGTTACCAGAATGTCGACGGCAAGGATGCGGGACCGGTGCTATTCTTCGCCGCAAGCTCATTGAAATGAATTGGTCCGCGGTTCGGCACAATGCCGGATCCGACGTCGATCGATTCAGATCGTCGTACCGAGCGGACCTTCGATAACCAGATTGCGAACAAGGAAGAATACGGGAATGTGGAAGAAAATCGCCCCCGCTCTCGTCGTCGCCGCGCTGACCGGCGCGACTGCGCTGCCGGCCCTGGCAGGTGACATGAACAACGCGCTTGGCGGCGCGCTCGGCGGGGTAGCCGGCGCAGCGGTCGGCGGTGCGCTCGGCGGCAGCACGGGCTCGGTGATCGGCGGCGCCATCGGCGGCGGCGCAGGCGGCGCGGTGACGTCGAACCGTCGCGAGCGCACCGGCGCGATCATCGGCGGCGCCCTCGGCGGCGGCGCAGGCACCGCGGCAGGCAACGCGATGGGCGGCCGCACGGGCGGCCTGCTGGGTGCGGCGGTCGGCGGCGGCGCCGGCGCGGCGCTCGGCGGCAACATGTCGCGCAGCTCGTACGAGCGCGATCATGGCGATCGTGGTTATCGCCACCGCAAGCATCGTCACCATCGCGACTGGGACTGATCGCCGCCCGCGCGGCACGGTGCGCGAACCGCGCACCGGCGCGTAGACGGCGTCGGTTTCCGACGCGAGATTCGGCCCGGCGGCCTGCCGGGCCGCCATCGCCGGCCAGACCGGCGAACATTTTCCGGCTTCACCAGCCGCGGCCGGATGCCCGATCGACGGGTCGGCCAGTTTCCCCTCCTCGCAGCATTTCTCCGTTTTCCCGGCTACACCGCCTCTCGCGACGGAATGCGTTCGCGCAGCGTCGACATCCTTGGCGTTCCGTTCGACCCCCGTTCGATCCGCGTTCTGCCCCGTTGCCCCGTTCCGGTCCGACGACGGCTCATGATCGGTGCGGAGCGGTTCGTAGCCTTGCACGCTTCGGCGCACGCCAATCTGCGTAACCGGATGTATCGCGACCCGCGTGCGTGACCGGCATGACCGCAGTTGCATACCCGCGCCTCCAGCGCCGCCGACGTGTGTTTGCGCGGCCCCGCCCGTCAGGATTTCCCGGATAGCCAGACCGTCGCGCCACGCTCCGTCACCGCGTATCGCGGGTGCCGACAGGTAGTGGGAAATCGAATGGAATCCATCGCAACATTTAATTGGTCGATTGCGAACGACTTCGCTATCGTCGGCGATGCTCGCGTACGGCGTCGAACCGTGCCGCCGGCCGCGCGTCGCCGCATGAACGCGAGCGCCACGGCCCGGCCGCCGGCCCCACACAAACATGGGCCGCTGCGTCCGATGAACCGGACGAACCCGTCGCGAAGCCTGGCCGACCGAACGAAGGCGCATGCGCCTTCAAGCCACCCCGGCAACGATGTCCCGCCGCCGCATGCGTGCCCCACGCGCATGCGTGCCGCCCGATGCCGTTGGCGCCCGGGGCCGGACCAACCCATTGCCTGGATGCACTATGTCTAAGACAACGTATTACGCGCCGCACGGCGGCCACCCGCCGCAGACCGATCTGCTGACCGATCGCGCGATGTTCACCGAGGCGTACGCGGTGATCCCGAAGGGTGTGATGCGCGACATCGTCACGAGCTGGCTGCCGTTCTGGACGAACACGCGCCTGTGGGTGATCGCCCGCCCGCTGTCGGGTTTCGCGGAAACCTTCTCGCAGTACATCGTCGAAGTGAACCCGGGCGGCGGCAGCGACAAGCCGGAGCAGGACAAGAACGCCGAAGCCGTGCTGTTCGTCGTCGAAGGCGAAGCCGAGCTGACGCTGCAGGGCACGAAGCACGTGCTGAAGCCGGGCGGCTACGCGTTCATTCCGCCGGGCGCGGACTGGACGCTGCACAACGTCAGCGATGCCGCGGTGCGTTTCCACTGGGTGCGCAAGCATTACCAGGCCGTCGACGGCATTCCGCTGCCGGAAGCATTCGTGACCAACGAGCAGGACGTCGAGCCGATCCCGATGCCGGGTACCAACGGCGCATGGGTGACGACGCGCTTCGTCGACATGAGCGACATGCGCCACGACATGCACGTGAACATCGTGACGTTCGAACCGGGCGGCGTGATTCCGTTCGCTGAAACGCACGTGATGGAGCACGGGCTGTACGTGCTCGAAGGCAAGGCCGTCTATCGCCTGAACCAGGACTGGGTCGAGGTCGAAGCGGGCGATTTCATGTGGCTGCGCGCGTTCTGCCCGCAGGCATGCTATTCGGGCGGCCCTGGCCGCTTCCGCTACCTGCTGTACAAAGACGTGAACCGTCACATGAACCTGACGCTGAATCCGGCGCGCTGAAGCGCCGTGCAAGTCGGACAAGAAAGGCCGCCGGTGGAAGCCGGCGGTTTTTTTTCGGGCGCTTCGTGGGGCGGAACGTCGGCGGACAAGCTGTACCACAACCCGAATCCGAACCCGCACCGTGCGAAGGCGTCGCGCGCGGTCGTCGAAGAGACATGAGGCCGCAAGCGCCAGGAGGCCTGAAATTGCGCCCGTTGGGGATACGGTAACCACTCGTATGCGGGTACGC
This sequence comes from Burkholderia sp. LK4, assembly GCF_001043615.1. Lineage (NCBI taxonomy): Bacteria > Pseudomonadati > Pseudomonadota > Betaproteobacteria > Burkholderiales > Burkholderiaceae > Burkholderia > Burkholderia sp. LK4. Next base: position 149,342 of record NZ_LDUL01000027.1, on the reverse strand, counting down.
GTCGCCCAACGCTGTCAGGGCACCAACGACCAGCGCATTGCCGCATACGCCGTTGGCGGAACGTCGGCGAACGGCTGCAATGGATCGGGAACCGGTCGCGACACATCGAGTCCGGCACGAGCGGCACGGTATGCGGATTCGTCGGTCCGCCGTAATGGCAGTGTCACAACCGCATACGCTCAATGCGAGGAGGGCGGCACCGCGAAACCGGATACCCATGCCGACAGCGAAGTGGCTCATGAGACCGTGATGGCGAGCTCCTCCGCATACGCATTCAACTGGTCACCTACCCGCACCTTCAGTACATCGATGAACCGTTTGATTTTCGCATCGACGAACTGACGGGACGAATACATCGCATACACGTTGCGCTGAGCGGTGTGGAATTGAGGCAGGACACGAACGAGCGATCCTTTACGCAAATCGTCGATTGCCGAGAAGGCGGCGATCAGCCCGATTCCGGCGCCTTCCTGCAGCACAGTGGACATGGCATCCATGTCGTTGACACCGAAGTACGATCCCGTCGGACGATACACCGCGTCACCGGCCCTGCCTTGCAGATGCCACTCGTCGGGTGCGTAATCGACCGTGCTGAGGAGCACGCACGTGTGATCGGCGAGATCTTCCACGCATTCGGGAGCCGGATGCCGTACCAGATAATCGGGCGATGCCGCCAGAACGCAGTGGCTTGCACCGATCTTCTGGCTCACATACGCCGAGTCCGGCAGGGTGCGCGCAATCACGATCGCCACGTCGAGCTGCTCTTCCAGCAGATTCGGCATTCGCTGCGACAGCATGAGATCGACCGATACTTCCGGGTATGCGCTTCGATAGGCCAGCACGGCTTGCGAAACCAGTCGACGACCCAATCCGGGAACCGCGTGCACGCGTAATACACCGCGCGGCTCCAGGAGCGCATCGCGGGCTTCCGCTTCTGCCTGCTCGATGTCCGACAGGATCGCAACGCTGCGCTCGTAAAAACGTCGCCCCGCATCGGTGACCACGAGCCGTCGCGTCGAGCGCTGCAGCAACCGCGTATTGAGATTGTCCTCGAGTACCGAGACCGCTCGGGAAATGTTGCCGACCGTCGTATCGAGGTGGTTTGCGACAGCCGTGAAACTGCCCATCTCGACCACTTTCGCAAACACCGACATGGTGTGAACCTTGTCCATTACGCACCCTGGTTTTGAATTTTTCGTCGAATCGCTGCGTTTCGGCCCGCGCGAGCCAGTGATCATAGAGCGCGCGCCTGTTCCATGCAGTCAGCGCGCAAGAGCGTGTCGTTTTTGCGCATCCTTTCAATATGCCCTCATGCCGGCAGGGGATTTTCTCTCCCGAGACAAGATTCATTCTTTCCGGCCCCTCTAAGTTGCCGCCGGCTTCACCCCTAGACTGGGTCCCGAAGTCAGGCAGTCAGAACACGGACGTTTGAAACCCGAGCTCGGCCCGACACGGCGTGGCGCGGTTCCCCTATCCGGCTCGCGGCGAACACATATTGAATCGTATTCCTAACCATAGAAGGCAATACCATGGACATCAGTTACGACGCACTTCACCTTTTCATCAACGGCGAATGGATCGGCGCGAGCGAACGCGAAACGGCGCCGGTGATCAATCCCGCCACGCAAATCGAGATCGGGCGCGTGCCGCTGGCGACGGCAGCCGACCTGGATCGCGCCCTGCAGGTCGCCGCCCAGGCGTTCGACGTCTGGCGCAATACCGTGCCGGCCGAACGCGCGCGCATTCTCAAGCGCGGGGCGGAGCTGATGCGCGAGCGCGCCGAGCACATCGCGACCGTCATGACGCTCGAGGAAGGCAAACCGCTGGCGGAAAGCCGCGACGAAGTCCTGCGGGCCGCCGACTATTTCGAATGGTTCGCCGAAGAGGCGCGTCGCATCGACGGCCGCGTGGTGCCGTCCAACCGCCCGGGTGTGCAACAGCTCGTGAAGAAACAGGCGATCGGGCCTGTCGCCGCCTTCACGCCGTGGAATTTTCCGGCGATTACCCCGGCGCGCAAGCTGTCCGCCGCACTCGCCGCCGGGTGCAGCGTCATCATCAAACCCGGCGAGGAAAGCCCCGCAACGGCGCTCGCGCTGGCACGCGCACTGGATGACGCCGGTTTGCCGAAGGGCGTGCTTCAAGTCGTGTTCGGCGTGCCCGACGAGGTGTCGAAGCACCTGATCGCTTCCCCGGTCATCCGGAAGGTGACGTTCACGGGCTCGGTGCCGATCGGGCGTCTGCTGTCGGCGCGCGCAGCCGAAGGCGTCAAGCCCATCACGCTGGAGCTGGGCGGCCACGGGCCCGTCCTCGTATTCAACGATGCGGATGTCGAGAAGGCCGCGGTCGAAGGCGCGGCGAACCGCTTTCGCGGGACGGGCCAGATCTGCATCTCGTCGACGCGCTTCCTGATCCAGCGCGAAGTCTACGACGCGTTCGTCGGGCACTTCGTGCGTGCCGCCAACGCGCTCAAGGTCGGGAACGGCATGGATGCGGGCACGCAGGTCGGGCCGCTGGCCAATCCGCGCCAGCTCGCCAAGATGGAGGAACTCATCGCCGATGCGGTGGAACGTGGCGCAACGGTTCTCGCCGGCGGAAAGCGCATCGACGGCGAAGGGTACTTCTTCGAGCCCACGGTGCTGGCCGACGTCCCGAAGGACGCGCGCGTGATGCACGAAGAGCCGTTCGGCCCGATCGCGGTGCTGATGCGCTTCGATGCGCTCGCCGACGGGCTCGCCGAAGCGAACCGGTTGCCGTACGGGCTCTCCGCCTATGCGTTCACGAGCAGTGCGCGCACGGCCATCGATGTGGCAGACGGTCTTGAAGCCGGCATGATCGGCATCAACCAGTACCGCATCGTCTCGACCGAACTCCCGTTTGGCGGCATGAAGGAAAGCGGCCATGGTTCGGAAGGCGGCGCCGAGGGCATCGAGTATTACCTGACACGCAAATTCATCAGCCAGGTTTAAAGGGAGCATCGACATGTCTCACGCAGATTTCAGCAGCCCGCGGGAAGCCGCACGCGCCTTTACGCCGACGCTCTCGGCATTCGTCGACGACACGCTCTATCCGCGCATCTGGAACGACCCGGCGCTGTCGCCGCGCGACCGCAGCCTCGTGACCGTCGCCGCGCTGATCGCGGGCGGCCATCTCGACGAGTTGCCGGCGCACCTGCGTCGTGCCGTGACGAACGGTGTCACGCGGGAAGAGCTGTCGGCGGCCATCACTCACCTCGCGTTCTATGCGGGGTTTCCCGCGGCGATCTCGGCATCCGCCGCGGCGCAGGCAACGCTTGGCGCGCAACCTCGGTCCGACGATGTTGCCGGCCATTCATCCACGACGCAGGAAGGTGTGAAATGAAAGCCATCACGTTCAGCGAATTCGGCGAGGCCGAGGTTCTCCAGCTCGCGGAGGTCCAGGCACCCGAGGTTCGTCCCGACGACCTGCTGGTGCGCGTCCATGCCGCAGGCGTGAATCGCGCGGATCTTACGCATCGGCGAGGAGGATACGGCCGGCCGAACTTCGGCGACTCGACGATCATGGGGCTCGAAATCGCCGGCGAGGTGATCGAGACCGGACCTTCCGTTCAGGGTTACAAGGTCGGTGATCGTGTCATGGGCGTAGTGGGCGGCGGGGCCTATGCAGAACTGGCGCGCATCGACTGGAGAATGGCGATGCCCATTCCCGCAACGATCGACTACGTGCACGCGGCTGCGATACCGGAAGTCTTCGTCACTGCGCACGAAGCGTTGTTGCATCTTGGCCGGTTGCAGCATGGCGATTCGGTGCTGGTTCACGCGGCGGCGGGCGGGGTGGGTTCCGCGGCAGTGCAGCTGGCCTACGCAACCGGCGCGACGATATTCGCGACCGCCGAAGCTTCGAAGCTGGAACGGATCGTTCAACTGGGTGTGGACCATGCGATCGGCTACAAGACGCAGGACTTCGCGGAAGTCATCGCCGACAAGACAGACAAGCGCGGTGTCGACGTGGTTATCGACTTCGTCGGTGCACCGTATTTCGCGCGGAACATCGCATCGCTCGCAAACGGAGGGCGGCTGGTGCAGGTCGGCATTCTGGGTGGGGGCGGCGACGTGAGCGTGAGCCTCGAGCAGATCCTGTACCGTCATCTGCAAATCATCGGCACGGTGATGAAGTCGCGCGACCAGCGCGAGAAACATGCAATGGTCCGGCGGTTTCGTGAACATTGGCTGGACCGCTTTGCGGGAGGGGCGGGCCTGGAACCGGTCGTCGACAGCGTGTTTCCTCTCGCCGATGCCGCGGCTGCCCATCGACGGATGGAGTCGGCCGTGAACGTCGGAAAGATCATCCTGACGATGGGCGAAAACGCCTGACGTGGCGTTTGCTCATGTCGGATGCCGGTGCATGAAGCTGTTGGGCAGGTGAGCGGAGCGAAGCGACCACCCGGCCGGATTGCGTGATCGACATTCGTCGCAACTCTTGCAACGGCCCTTCGTCGCCGCGAAGCGGTCGTTCGCAGGACGTGCGATGAAGTGGAAAGCCGCGGGCTAGTCGCGGCACATGCAAAGCTCGAACTCGTGTCCGTCGGGGCTGCTCAATACAATGCTTTTCATGGACTCGATCTTCAATCCGTCCATCACGATGGAGGCTCCGTTTTCTGTTGCCCGCTTCACGAATTCGTGAAGCGCCTTTTCTTCGAACTCGAAGACAGGGACGGAGCCGCTACCTTTTATCTCGTCTCCGAAATCGTTTAACAAAAGGCCCAGTCTGCTTGTGCCGATCATGAATTCGGTCCACTTGCCGGACCGCTTGAGCGGTGCGTATCCAAGTAGCCGCTCCCAGAAAGAAGCGGACGTCTCCATATCACTCACCTTCAAATACACGGTCCGAAGTTTCATGACGTGTCCCGGAAATGGATGCGAATCGAATGTATCAGACGCCAAAATAATTGGTTCACGGCAGCGTCGGCCTGGCTCATGCAGTGATTGACGCTCGAGCACGATGCGCCGGGCGCGACCGTCCATCAGCGGGCGTGCGTTACCGGCCCCGTTTTCATGGCCGGTGCGTATCGCTACAGATCGAGCGCGATTGCCGCGAGTCGCGCAACCTGCAACCGCGTGTCGGGCAGCAGGTCATCCTCCATCAGCCACACGGCCGACAGGCCCGCCCACGCGAGAATCCACTGCAGCAGCCGACGGCGATCGAGTCGCGCGGCATCGGCCACGCACACGACGCGTTGCGTGAAGCGCGCCGGATCGACGGCGATCTCGTGCGCGGGATTGCAGAACAGGTTCGCGTAGTCGAACGCACGATCGCCGCGCAACCCTTTCGGGTCGATCGCGAGCCAGCCGCGATCGCCGAAATGAAGAATGTTGTCGTGATGGATGTCGCCGTGCAGGACGACTTCGTCGACGGGCGGCCCGGCCAGCAGCTCGTGCGCGATCGTTGCCGAGCGATGCAGCACGTCGTTGCCGATGTCGTCCGACAGCAGCGAACGGAACCAGTCGCGCAACGGCACGACCGAAACCGGCTCCGGCGCGCGATGCGCGTGCAGCCGTGCGACGACGCCGCATGCGATGCGCATCGTGTCGTCGTCGTGACCCGATGCGGACAATTGGGCCAGCGACGGCGCGGGCTGCGCGCGCTCGAGCAGGATCGCGTCGCTGTCGTGCTGCCACACCTGCGCCGCGCCGTGCCCGTTCCACCACGTCATCAGCGCGTTGCCGCGCCGCTCTTCGTCGCAGGTGGCGACCTTCAGCATCGCAGGCCGCGCCTGCCAGAGAACGGGCAACAGGCCGCCGCTCGCGGTCAGGATCGGGCCGCCGTCGGGTACGAGGCCCCACAGGGCGAGGTATCGATCGAACATCCCACGATGCTACAGGCGAAACGGATCGCGCGCAGCGCGGTTCTCCCGGCCGTGTTTGACGTGCCCGCATGATCGACGTGAGCGGCCCGACGCACTTTCCTAAATAAAATTTAGCCTGCCAAACTTTGGCTAAAGAATGTTCCGGTTTCGTGCGATCCCTTCGACAATGCGCGCCTTTCGTGACGGTCGGTGCATATCGCGCGCCGGCCGTCGCAGCATCGAAGAAGGAGCCCGACATGACCGACCACACCGCATCCCCTCCGCCGCCGCCCGTGCCGCCGCCGCGCCGCCGTCGCGCATGGCGCACGCTCGCGGGCGCGCTGCTCGGCCTGACGCTCGCGTGCGCGGGCATCGGCGCATGGACGATCCATCGCATCTGGACGCAGCTGCCGTCCGTCGAGCACCTCGCCGTCTATCGTCCCGCGCTGCCGCTGCGGATCTTCTCGCGCGACGGCGACCTGCTCGCCGAATACGGCGTCGAGCGGCGCGAGTTCGTGCCGCTCGAACGCATCCCGCCGCTGATGCGGCACGCGCTGCTCGCGGCCGAGGACGCGAAGTTCTATCAGCACGGCGCGGTGGATGTCGGCGGCCTCGCGCGTGCGACGTTTGCGAACGTCGTGACGGGGCAGCCGGGGCAGGGCGGCAGCACGATCACGATGCAGGTCGCGCGCAACTTCTACCTGACGCGCGACAAGGTGCTGAGCCGCAAGCTCGCCGAGATCCTGATGGCGGCCAAGCTCGAACGCGAATACAGCAAGGACAAGCTGCTCGAGCTGTACATGAACGAGATCTACCTGGGTGAGCGCGCATACGGTTTCGCGGCGGCGGCGAACGTGTATTTCGGCAAGCCGCTCGACGCGCTGAACGCGGGCGAGGCGGCCGTGCTCGCGGGGCTGCCGAAGGCGCCGTCCGCGTTCAACCCGGTTGTCAATCCGGCGCGCGCGACCGCGCGGCGCAACTACGTGCTCGGGCGGATGCATGCACTCGGCCAGCTCGACGACGCGACGTACCGTGCGGCCGTCGACGCGCCGATCGCGCTGGCGACCACGCCGCCGCCCGGGATCGTCGCCGCGCCGTACGTCGCCGAACGCGCGCGGCGCATGATGGTCGAGCGTTTTCACGACGACGCCTATACGCTCGGCCTCGACGTGACGACGACGATCTCGATGCGCGACCAGCGCGCGGCCGAAGCCGCGCTGCAGCGTCAGCTGAGCCGGCAGCCGGGCGCGAAGCGCGATGCGCGCAACGGGCTCGAAGGCGCGCTCGTGTCGCTCGATGCGGCCACCGGCGACATGCTCGCGCTCGTCGGCGGCGCGGATTTCAATCGCAACGTGTTCGACCATGCGCTGCAGGCGTATCGCCAGCCGGGTTCGAGCTTCAAGCCGTTCGTCTATTCGGCCGCGCTGGAAAAGGGCTACTTCCCGGGGGTACTCGTCGACGATACGCAGCGCACGCTCACCCATGAGGAAACCGGCGCGCGGCCGTGGCGTCCGCGCAATTTCGGCAACCGCTACGAGGGTTTCATCCCGGTGCGGCGCGGGCTCGTGCGCTCGAAGAACCTGGTCGCGGTCAGCCTGATGCAGGCCACCGACGCGCGCTACGTGCAGCAGCACGCGGTGCATTTCGGCTTCGACGCGCAGCGCAATCCGGCGTCGCTGCCGCTCGCGCTCGGCGCGGGCGCGGTGACGCCGCTCGAACTCGCGAGCGCGTACAGCGTGTTCGCGAACGGCGGGACGCGAATGGAGCCGCGCCTGATCCTGTCGGTGAAGCAGCGCCACGGCGGCGCGATGTACGAGGCCACGACGCCGGAAGGTGCGCGCGTCGTGTCGGCGCGTAACGCGTTCTTGATGGACAGCATGCTGCGCGACGTCGTGAAGGCCGGCACCGCGCGCGGCGCGCTCGCGCTGCGCCGCGACGACGCGGCCGGCAAGACGGGCACGTCGAACGGGTCGAAGGATGTGTGGTTCGCCGGCTACTCGTCGGGTATCGTCGCGGTCGCGTGGCTCGGCTACGACACGCCGCGCCCGATGGGGCGCGCGACCGGCGCGACGCTGGCGCTGCCGGTCTGGCTCGACTACATGAAGACGGCCGTCGACGGACGCACGCCGGTCGATGCGACGCCGCCGCAGGACGTCGCGCTCGTCGACGGCGATTTCGTCTACGCCGAATACACACGCGGTACCTGCACGGCCGACGTGCCGGCGTATATCCGCAGCCGCTTCGCGTGCGGCGGCGCGGCGGCACAGGACGCCTCCGATGTGCCGGCCGGTAGCGGCAAACCCGACGCGCCGATGCCCGCGGCCGTCGACGCGGCCGAGCGCGAACGCGTGCTCGACCTGTTCCGTACCGACGACTGACGCGCACCATGCATACGCTTTATCTGATTGCGATCGTCGCGGAAGCGATGTCGGGTGCGCTGATGGGCATGCGGCGCGGGATGGACCGCTTCGGGCTCGCGCTAGTCGGCGCGGTGACGGCGCTCGGCGGCGGCACCGTGCGCGACGTGTTGCTCGGCCACTATCCGCTCGGCTGGATTGCGCATCCCGAGTACCTGGTGATCACGCTCGCCGCGGCAACCGTCGCATCGTGGGCCGCCCGGCACGTCGCGCGAATGAAGACGCTGTTCGTCACCGTCGACGCGATCGGCCTCGCCGCGTTCACGATCATCGGCTGCGACATCGGCGCGTCGACCGGCGCCGCGCCGATCATCGTCGTGCTGGCCGGCGCGATCACCGGCGTGTGCGGCGGGATGCTGCGTGACCTGCTGTGCAACGAGATGCCGCTGATCCTGCGCGAGGAACTGTACGCGAGCGTCGCGTTCGTGACGGGCGCGTTGTATGTCGGGATGCAGCATCTCGACGTCGATGCGGGCGCGGCGACCGTGGTCGCGCTGGCAGCCGGTTTCTCGATGCGGATGCTGGCCGTGCGGCTCGGGTGGAAGATGCGGACCTTCGGCGCGGCCGACGTCGGGCATTGACGCGTGGCGGCGAGGCGGCGCGGCGGCGTTCAGTCCGGCTGCATCACCTGGAAGACATTGCCTTCCGGATCTATGCCGTCGAGCAGCCGGTACGTGAATCCGTCGAAGCGCTTGACGTCGCGCACGGTGACGCCGTCGCGCGCGAGGCGGTCGCGATGCGCGTCGATGTCGGCGTCGATCCGGAAGACGAGCTTCACGTTGTTCGTCGCGGGGGGCGCATTCGACGGCGCGGCCGCGTGGCGGAACGCCGGGCCCGCCAGATGCAGGGCGAGTTCGATCGCACCCGCGTCGAGCACCGCCCATTCACCGTCGATTTCCTCGATGACAGGCAGATCGAAATGGCGTTGATAGAACGCCTTCAGCAGCGTGACGTCCTGGACGTACAGGATGATGCGGGTCATCGGAAGCGGCATGGGGTTTCCTCGAAGGGGAAGCGCGAAGCGCGAATGAGGTCGCTTGAAAGTCGAACGTGCTGATCAACGGGCAGGAAGCGGCCGCCCGGCATGCGCCCGCGGCGTCACGCCGGGACCATGACCGGCGGCGCACCGTCGCCGGTTTCCACCATCTTCACGGAAAACCCGTAGCACTGCGCGATATGCGCGGGCGTCATCACGTCGCGCGGCGTGCCGTGCGCGACGATCGTGCCGTCGGCGAGCATCGCGATCGTATCCGCGTGCCGCGCGGCGAGGTTCGGATCGTGGACGATCGCGAGCACGCCGAGCCGCCATTCGCGCGCGACCGAGCGTACGGTGTCGAGCAGCCGGTGCTGGTGCGCGAGGTCGAGCGCGGCGGTCGGTTCGTCGAGCAGCAGGTAGCGCGGGCCGCACTCCGTTGCTTCGTCGTCCGGCCATAACTGCGCGAGCACGCGCGCGAACTGCACGCGCGCGAGTTCGCCGCCCGACAGCGTCGTGACGTCGCGGCCGACGAGCGCGTCGGCGCCCGCGCGTTCGAGCGCGCGCCACGCGATGTCGCGATCGTGGTGCGACGTCGCGCCGCTGCGCCGCGCATGCGGATAGCGGCCGAGCAGCACGATTTCGTCGACGCTGAACGGGAAGGCCGGTTGCGCGGCCTGCGGCAGCACCGCGCGCAGGCACGCGAGGCGCGGCGCGTCGATGCGCGCGAGCGGTTCGCCGTTCAGCGTGATGTCGCCGGTCACGCGCACGCCGTTCGGCGCGACGCTGCCGGTCAGCTCGCCGGCGAAGGTCTTCAGCAGCGTGCTCTTGCCCGCGCCGTTGCGGCCGAGCAGCGCGGTCACGCGGCCCGGTTCGATCGACAGCGACAGGTCGCGAAGGATGGCGTTGTGGCGGCGCGCGACGTCGAGATGGTGAGCGGTCAGCATGGTCGTCGTGAAGAAAGGGTTACCCGCCGAGCGCGCCGCGGCTTTTCCACAGCAGCGCGAGAAAGAACGGTGCGCCGAGCAGCGCGGTCAGCACGCCGAGCGGAATGTCGGCCGGCGCCGCGACCGTGCGCGCGGCGAGATCGGCGGCGAGCGTCAGCAACGCGCCGAGCAGCGCGGCGCCGGGCAGCACGACGCGCTGGTCGGGGCCGCACGCGAGGCGCACGCAATGCGGCGCGACGAGCCCGATGAAGCCGATGATGCCGGCGCACGATACCAACGCGCCGACCGCGAGCGCGACCGCGACGAGCACGCGCCGCTTCAGCCGCTGCACGGGCACGCCGAGGTGCAGCGCCTCGGTTTCGCCGAGCTGCAACGCGTTCAGCGCGTCGCGTTCGCGTGCGAGCAGCACGCAGCCGATCGCGACGCACGGCGCGACGGCCGCGAGCGCGGACCATTGCGCGCCGCCGAGGCTGCCGAGGCTCCAGAAGGTCAGCGAGCGCAGCTGCGCATCGTCGGCGACGAACGTGAGCAGCCCGATCGCCGCGCCGGCCAGCGCATTGATCGCGATGCCGGCGAGCAGCAGCAGCGGCAACGCGAGCCGGCCGCGCGACGCGGCGAGCCGGTAGACGAGCGCGGCGACCGCGAGCGCGCCCGCGAACGCGGCGACGGGCAACGCGGCGGCACTTGCGTGTGCGGCGAACAGCGCAGGGCCGAGCACGATCATCGTGGTCGCGCCGAGTGCCGCGCCGCTCGACACGCCGACGAGCCCCGGATCGGCGAGCGGGTTGCGGAACAGTGCCTGCATCGCGGCGCCGGCCGCGCCGAAGCCGCCGCCGACCAGCAGTGCGAGCGCGACGCGCGGCGCGCGGATGTCGAGCAGCACCGCGCGCGCCTGCTGCGCGGCGGCGTCGCCGGTCAGCGCGGCCCAGGCTTCCGTGAGCGGAATGCGGTATGCGCCCACGCACAGCGCGACGACGGACATCGCACACACGAGAACGGCAAGTGCGGTGAGCGCGAACGGCGCGAAGCGGCGCGACGTGCCCATGCGCGCGGCGCCGGAGCGCGACGCGGGCGACGGGGCGGGGAAGGGCGAAGCATGAGCGGGCATCGGGGCGATCCGGAATCAGGCGAGTGCATCCGACAGCCGTCGGTGCAGGGTCGTGACGGCGAGCGGCAGGCGTGGGCCGAAGCCGAGCAGGAACAGGGCATCCAGCGACACGACGCGTTGCGCGCGGCCGGCCGGCGTCGCGCCGAAGCCGGGCGTGGCGAGCAGCGCCGCGCGCCCGCCGACGGCCGCGAGCCCTTCGTCGGAAATCAGCACGACGTCGGGCGCGGCGGCGGCGAGCGCCTCGGTCGTCAGCGGCTTGTAGTGATCGAAACCCTGCATCGCGTTGCGTGCGCCCGCGTAGCGGATCATCGCGTCGGCGGCCGTGCGCTGGCCGGCGACGAGCGCCTGGTTGCCGGTATGGTTCAGCACGAACAGCACGCGCGGCGGCTGCGCGCCGCCGGGCGCACGGGCAGCGACCGCGTCACGCGCGGCCTGCCAGTCGCGGTCGAAACGGTGCAGCAGCGCGGTGCCCGCGTCGCGCACGTCGAGCGCCTGCGCGACGCCCGTGATCTTCGCGCGGGCCGATTCGACGTCATGCCGTTCGTCGAACGTCGTCACCGCGACGCCGGCGCCTTTCACCTGCGCGATCGCGGTGGGCGGCCCGGCTTCCGCCGACGCGAGCACGAGATCGGGCCGCAGCGACAGCAGCCCCTCTGCCGACAGCGCACGCTGGTAGCCGACTTTCGGCAAACGCTTCGCGGCATCGGGATACGTGCAGGTCGTGTCGGCGCCGACGAGCCGGTAGCGCGGCGTCTCGGCGCCGCCGAGCGCGAACGCGGTTTCCGCGAGTGCGCCGCCGATCACGACCACGCGCTTCGGCGCAGCCGGTGCAGCCTGGGCGAGCACGCTGCCGGGCAGCGCGCCGGCGAGCGCGCCGGCCGCCGCGCCCGCCAGCATCGCGCGGCGGCGCGGATCGAACGGTCGCGCGCCTCCGCGTGCCGCGGCCGGCAGCGTTGCGACGAGCGCGCGCCAGTCGTCGCGTTCGACCTTGCCGGGCTTGCGCTCGCCGAACAGCAGCGCGACGTGGTCGCCCTGCCGGTCGAACAGCTCGAGCGACGTGACGATGCCGTCGCTCGTCGGCTTCTTCACGACCCACGCGGCGGCGATCAGGTCCTCGCGCACGTGCAGGTTGAAGCCCGGATCGAGCACGTTGATCCACGCGCCGACCTCGCGCACGTTCGCGACCGGGCCCGTATGAATCTGGATCATCCCCGCGTTGCCGACGAACACCATGATCGGCTGCCCGCTCTGGGCGGCCTGTTCGAGCACGTGGCGCAGCGCATGCGCGGTTTCGACCGGATACGCGTATTGCGGATCGGCGAGGCGCAGCGCCTGCATGCGGCTCACGCCGAAGCGCTGCGTGATGCCGAAGAACTGGTGCGTGTCGGTCATCGCGTCCCACGCGGCGCGAAAACCCGCGACGTCGATCTCGGTGTCGGCGCGCTCGGGCGTTTTCGGCGCGGCGGCCGCGACCTCGAGTCCCGGCTCCTGCGACGGCGCGCGCCAGCGCTCGACGAACGCGTCGTACGCGGCGTGGTCGCTGTGCGCGCGCAGGTAGACCTTGTGAATCGCATGTCCCTGCGCGTCGAAGAACTGCAGGCTCTTCAGCGGGCCGTGCGCGGTCTCGTCGCGCACCGCGAACGCCGACACCCAGTGACGATAGAAGATGCGCAGGTCGATATCGCCGAGCGCGAGGCCGACGGGCCCGTCATGGCTCATCTGCGCATATTCGCCGTCCTTCTCGTGGACGGCCGTATCGTTGCGCGTGAGCGCCATCACGCGGCCGAGGCGCGGCATTTCCTCGAACATCGCCGGAAAGCGCGCGTCGAGCCGCACGACGTGCTCGCCGACGAACGCGGCGAGCGCCTCGCCTTCGCTGACGCCGAGCGCCTGCGCGACGTCGCGGTTGCGCAGCTGGCGCTCGGTCTTGAGCTTGACGAATGCGTCGCGCAGCGCGGCGGCCGCGCGGGCCGGCGTGGCCGGTTGACCGGGAAGGGCGGATTGCATCATGTCGGACTCCTTCGAGTAACGGTTGAGGTGGTTGCGCGGGCGGCGCGCATCAGAAATCCACTTTCATGCTGACGGCGACCGTGCGTCCGGACGACGTATATGCATCGAGCACCTGCGAATCGGCTGCGATGCCGCGCACGTCCGACCAGTTCCAGTATTTGCGGTCGAACAGGTTGCGGATGCCGACCGTCGCGCTCACGTGCTTGTTGAAGCGGTAGCCGCCGCGCAGGTCGACGACGAACGACGACGGCGGCGAGAAGCACGTCTTGTTCGAACAGTCGGACTTGTCGATGTCCTTGTCGCGTTTCGCGGCCTGGAACAGCAGGTCGGTCTGCACGAACCAGCGTTCGGTCGGTTCGTAGCGCACGCCGAACACGGCGGAGAACGGGTTGACGGTGTTGAGCGGCTGGCTCGCCGCGCCGTCGTTCTGCGTCGAGCCCTTCGTGAACGCCATCGCCGTCTTCAGCGTGATGCCGTTCGGCATCACCCATTCGGCGCGGCCTTCGAGGCCGTGGATGCGCGCGTCGGCGAAGTTCACGTACTGGAACACGGACGGGTCGGCCGGCCGGCCGCTGCCGGCGATCGTCGTGCGCGAGATGAAGTTGCGGTAGCGGCCCGTGAACGCGGCCGCGCTGTAGCGCACGACGCCGTAGCCGGTGCCGGCCTTGCCGCGCAGCCCGGCTTCGAAGGTATCGCTCGTCTCGGGCTTCAGGTTCGGATTGCCGATCGACGTGTAGCCGTACACCGGGTTCGAGAAACTGCTGTTCACCTGGTCGGGTGTCGGTGCGCGGAAGCCGTGCGCGTACTGCACGTACGGAATGACCGCCGGTGTGATCTCGTAGAGCACGGCGACGCGCGGCGACAGTTCGTTTGCGCTGGTCGACACGGCCTTGCCGGTGAACAGCGGATCGTTTGCGGTCGGGCTCAGCCGGTACGTGTCGAAGCGCAGGCCCGGCGTGACGAGCAGGCGGCCGTAGCCGATCTGGTCCTGCAGGAACGCACCGAACAGCGTGTAGTCGGTGTCGGGAAACGCCTTGTTCGGGAACGCTTCGCCGACGCCCGGCACCGTGCCGTCGCGCAGGTTCGTCACGCGCGACACGCTGCCGTCGACGCCATACAGCAGCTTGTGCGCGAACGGCCCGGTCGCGAAGCCGCTTTCGGCGAACGCCGAGCCGCCGAACGTGCGTTCCTTGTACTGGTTGTCGCGCGAACGCGATTTCAGCGGCGCGCCGCGCGTCTCGAACGCGTACTGGTCCTGCTTCGCGTCCTGGTAGTAGAACTGCACGTGCGCGGTCTGGAACCAGCGGAACGCATCGTCGCGGAAATCGTAGCCGACGCTGAAGCGGTTGCGTTCGAGCCGGTCGTTCGTCGTGAGGCCGAGCGTGGTCGGCGGATTGATCGCGGACAGCACGTTGGTGCTCACGCGCCGCTGCACCGTTTCGGCGGTGAGCTTGAACGTGTCGCGCGCGGTGGGCGTCAGTACGAGCTTGCCGAGCAGCGATTCCGAATAGACGTCCTGCGGATTCGACGTGGTGCGCAGCGTGCTCGCCGAGTTGTTGCTGCCGCGCGTGTCGACCTCGTGGCCGCGCCGCCCGTCGGCGATGATCATTCCCTGGACGCGATCGTTGCCGCCCGCGGCCGATACGGTCGCGCCGATGCTGCGGTCGGCCGAGTCGTAGCTCGGCCGAAACGAGAAGTAGGTGGGCTTGTTGTAGATCGACAGCAGGTCGCGCGGATCCTTCGTGATGAAGTTCACCGCGCCGGTCAGGCCGTCGCTGCCGTAGAGCGCCGACGCCGGCCCGCGCAGGATCTCGATGCGCTTGAGTGTGTCGAGATCGGCGTAGTCGCCGCGCCCCGCTTCGAGCGGGCCGAACGAAAACGCGTTCGGCAGGCGGATGCCGTCTTCCATCAGCAGCACGCGATTGCCTTCGAGGCCGCGGATGTTGATGCTCGAATCGCCGTCGCGGCCGCCGCCGAGCGCGGCGGTGCCGGGCCGGTACGCGGTGCGGCGCACCGTGATGCCCGGCTCGTAGCGCAGTGCATCCTTGATGTTGGTGGCCTGCTGCTCCTCCAGATCCTCGTCGGTGATCACCGAGACGGATGCAGCCGTGCGGCTCGTGGCCGTTGCGGTGCGGTTGGCCGTGACGGTGACGGGATCGAGCAGCGCCGCATCGCCGCGCGTGGACGCGGCAACGAGCAGGGTGGAAGGCGGGGTGGCGCCTTGCGGCGACGAATCGGCGTGAGCCGGGGCGGCGGACAGGCCGAACGCGCCGAACAGCGCGGCACAGATCGGCCGCCGCGCCAGCGTATAGCAATGCACAGGTGGTCTCCCATTGACGAAAACAAGCCCGAAGGCTGGCTGGGTGACGCGTTCACCTGGCTGGCCCGCCCGCGCACGGAATGCGGCGGGCGGCGAATTGAAAGGCAACTGATAATTTTGCCAGTGTAAATGAGAATTATTATCAATACAAGAACGAAAGGCGGCACGCGTGGGTGAGCGCTCACCTGCGCGGCTCGGGCCTGCCGTGGCGGGAAATACGGGAGAAGCGCGGGCCCCGGCGCAAGCCCGTCACGAGCGTGAACAGGCCCTAGGCGAGTGCTTCGATGCGGATCAGCAGGTTGCGTGCATGCGTGATGAACGCATCGTGCGTCGCGCGATCGCCGTGGCCTTCGAGGCCGGCCTGTTCGGCGAACGCGATCTGTTCGGTGTAGAGGTCGACGAGCGCACGGCGTGCGTCAGGGGGAAGCGCGCGGATCATCGACACGATCAGCAGTTCCTGCGCGCGAAGCGTGCCGGACAGCGTCTGGATGTTCATGCTGGCCTCCTCGGACGATGCGGCGACGAGCCGCTCTTTCCATACTAGGCGGTCGGCGTACGCAGCGCAGGCGAGGCGGTGGTGGAATGCGATTCGACGGGGGCAATCGAGGGCGCCGTTGCGCGACGCGAAACGCGCCGCCGGGCACCACGGATCGAAGCGTGCAGGGATGCGAACGGAATCAGCCGGCCGTCGTTGCGGCCTGCGCATCGCGCACGACCTGCGCGACGCGTTCGACGAACTCGACGTCGACGCTCGACAGCGCTTCGCGCTTGCCGTCGGGCATCTCGACCATCAGGCGATACGTGACGTCCTGCGTGGTCCACGCGAGATAACCGACGACGGCGAGCATCACGCCGACGACGAGCGCGGCGCTCGATCCGGCGATGCCGCCCGCCACGGCGGCGGCCGCGCCGATCAGCGAGATCAGCGACGGCACGAGGCGGTTTTTCGGAATCTTGACGACATCGACGTGGCGGATGTCACGCAGCGCGAATACCTGCCCGGCGGCCGACAGGCCGTTGCGCGTGATCATCACGCCGCGTTCGTTGAATGCGTTTTCCATCATGTGTTGCGTGGACGAAAACGCGCAGCGTAGCAGGTTTCATTGCCGCATCAAACGAGACCGACTGCCGCACGATGCGTGCGGCAAGGCCGAAAGACGGGCAGCGGGTGGAACGGGACGGCGTTCAGAACTGCAGCCGGCCGTCGCCGTAAAGCCGGCCCGGCACGTGCGACGCGACGACCTCGGCGATCTCTTCGTCGGTCGATTCGGCCGGCACGATCTGGCGCCGCGCGGGTGCGTCGAGATGCATCGTCCATTCGACGAGACGATACGGCCGCCCCCACGGGCGCTGCATTTCGACCGATACGCGGCAGCTCTGGACCGGCATCGAGTGTTGGCACGTCAGAATCGCGTGCAGATGGCTGAAAACGGTATCTTCGATCATCATGGCCTCCGATCCTGTCTTGTGGGCAATCGATGGCGGCGCCGTCGGCGGTTCAAAAAAAAAGCCGCCGATGTTCAGGCGGCCAACAGGGGGGGTGAGAGCATCCTCTCAGCCCAGAATTAAGCGAAACTTAAAAGCCCATAAAAAAGCGCCCCGCGTGGAGCGGGGCGCTTCTTGCCGTCGTGATCCGCGAGTTAAGCGGATGCTTTAGAACTTGTGACGGATACCGATACGTGCGGCGATCTGGTTCTTCGAACCCGTGCCCGACGTGTTGAAGTAGCTCGTGCTCGAGCCGATCTGCGCTTGCACGCCCTTGCCCGATGCCTGCTGGTACACGACCAGGCCGTACACGTCGGTACGCTTGCTGAGTGCGTAGTCGGCGATACCGTTGACCTGGTTCCAGTGCCACGAGTTGCCGTTCTGCGTCGCGTTCGTGTACGTGTAGCCGAGGCCGCCCGACAGAGCCGGCGTGAACGCGTACTTCGCGCCTGCTTCATACGCGTTGTAGAACGTGCCGCCTGCGCCCGAGACGGTCGAGAACTGCGTACGCGTCCACAGCAGCCATGCCGTTGCCGGGCCCCAGACGTAGCGGCCGCCCACACCGTAGGTGCGCAGGTCGCGGACGTTGCCCGTGCTCAGGTTCGCGATCGTCGTCGAGAATGCCGGCGTCGACTGGCTCGGGAAGCGGATGTCCGTGTACGCGGCGCCGAGCGAGAACGGGCCGTTCGCGTAGTTCAGGCCGAAGCTGTATGCGCGCGACGAGCCTGCCGTCGTCGTCGTGCCCGACGTCGTTGCCGGTGCGCCGGCGAAGTCCGTCGAGTTCGAGAAGCCGTACAACGCGCCGAACGTGAAGCCCGAGTAGTTCGCGCTCTGGAACTTCACGGCGTTGTTGATGCGGCTCGACGTGAGCTGGTCGATGTCGTTCACGTGGTACGCGTAGTTGCCCGCGACCGTGTTGCCGCCCGTCGAGTAGTTCGAGCCGAGGATGTCGGTCGAGAACGAGTACTGGCGGCCGAACGTGACCGTGCCGTATTGCGACTGGCTCAGGCCGACGTAAGCCTGGCGGCCGAAGATCGCGCCGCCCTGGCCGATCGTGCCGTTACCGCTGTTGAAGCCGTTTTCGAGCACGAAGATCGCCTTCAGGCCGCCGCCGAGGTCTTCGGTGCCGCGCAGGCCCCAACGGCTGCCCTGGGCAACGCCGTCGTCATACTTGAACAGCTTGCCCGAGCCGCCGTTGGCGGTCTTGCTGTGGTTCACGTAGCTGATACCGGCATCGATGACGCCGTACAGCGTCACGCTGCTTTGTGCGTGCGCCGTGCCGGCCGTTGCTGCCAGGACGGCGATGGTCAACAGTTTCTTGTTCAAAGGATTCTCCGAGCGAATAAATGGCGTGTCCAGTTGCGGTTCCGGCGCTCTCTATGGGCGCTTTCACGGACCGGCGGCAACTTTATCGAGGGGCCACGTAATGAATATGACAGCGACTGTCATATGAAGAATGTGTGGCGCCGATGCGACACCGAATTCTGCCCGCTTGTATAGCCGGTGGTTATACCGATTCAGACTGAGATTCGATCGGAAGCAGGAATATGCACATGAAATAAGCTTGGTTGGTGGCGTTCGGGCCCCATGCCACGATCCGTGTTCCAACAAACGACACGGGACAAGAGGACACCATGCGACGTTCATTCCTGACCGGCCTCGGCGCGCTCGCAGCCGCACTGGCATTCGCGGCGCCCGGCGCGCACGCCGACTCGCAAACGCTGAAGATCGGCACGATGAGCGGCCCCGACGCGCAGATCTGGACCGAGGTGACGAAGGTCGCCGCACGCGAAGGCCTCGCGATCAAGGTCATCGAATTCAACGACTACGTGCAGCCGAACGCGGCGCTCGATGCCGGCGACCTGGACGCGAACGGCTTCCAGCACCAGCCGTTCCTCGACAGCCAGATCAAGCAGCGCGGCTACAAGATCGTCAACGTCGGGCTCACCTACACCGCGCCGATGGGTTTCTATTCGAAGAAGATCAAGTCGCTGAAGGACTTGCCGGTGGGCGCGAAGGTCGGGATCCAGAACGATCCGTCGAACGGCAACCGCGCGCTGCTGCTGCTGCAGAAATACGGCGTGATCAAGCTGAAGCCGGGCGTCGGCGCCAACGGCGTGAACGCGACGCCGCTCGACGTCGCCGAGAACCCGAAGAAGATCAAGATCGTCGAACTCGACTCCGCGCAGCTGCCGCGCGCGCTGCCCGACGTCGATGCCGCGTCGATCAACACCGACTACGCGGTGAAGGCCGGGCTCACGCCGGTGAAGGATGCGATCGCGATCGAGGACCTGCGCGGGCCGTACGCGAACCTGATCGCCGTGCGCGCGCAGGACAAGGACAAGCCGTGGGTGAAGAAACTCGTCGCGGCCTATGAATCGGACGACGTGCGCAAGTTCATCGACCAGAAGTTCGGCGGCGCGATCGTGCCGGCGTTCTGAACGCCCACGCGTGCCATCGCCCGGCCGGATGGAGCGCCGGGTATTCCGAAAAGCAGATCGCCCGCGCAAGCGGGCGATTTCGTTGGTGCGCGCGGGTGAGCGCCGGGGGATGCCCGATACGCGCCGTGACCCGGCGCACGGGCCGGCCGCTCAGGCCGACAGCAGCGAACCCGTGCGGATCGCGGTCGCGCCCGCGATGCGCGCGACTTCCATGCCGGCCGTCGCGAAGCGCACGACCTGGCGCGCGTACAGCACGCCCGACACGCTGCTCTTCAGCGTGACGACACGATCGGTCAGCGGATCGACGATGTCGGCCACGGCCTGGCCGGCCTCGATCATCGCGCCGACCGGCGTGCGGAACACGATCACGCCCGACACGGGCGCGACGAGCGGATCGGTGCCCGCGAGCGGCGTGGCCGGATGCGCGAGCGGCGGCAGCGGCGCCGGCGTGCCTTCGACGACACCGCGCTCGGTCAGGTATTCGACGATCGCCTGTGCGTCCTTTTCGGCGAATTCGTACGACACGTCGCGTTCGCTGCGCAGTTCGACCGTGACGGAAATCGCGCCGTTCGGGATCGGGAAGCGGTCGCCGAAGCGGTTGCGCAGGTCCGACCAGCAGAAGCTGTGGATTTCGTCGAACGGGTTGCCGACCGAATTCAGCGCGAGCAGCGACGCCTGTGCATCGAGATAGCGCGCCAGCGGCTCGACGTCCGCCCACAGATCGGGGTTCGTGTACAGGTGCATCACCGCATCGTTGTCGCAGTGCAGGTCGAGCACGATATCGGCGTCGAACGACAGCTTCTGCAGCGCGAGGCGCTGCGAGTCGAGTTCGGTGCGCGGCTTCTGTTCGTCGAGCGCTTCGCGCATCGCGGTGCGCACGGCGACGAGATTGCGCTGCGCGTCGTTCGTGAGGCGGCTTTCGACGTGCGGCAGCACGAGCGCCGCGAGATCGTGGAAATTGCGGTTGAAGTTCTGCATCGAGCCGAGCTCGAAGCGGCCGAGGTGATCGCCGAACACGTGCTGCGACAGGCCGATCGGGTTCGGTACGGGCACGATGACGACTTCGCCGCGCAGCTTGCCGGCCGTTTCGAGCGCGGCGATCTTGCGGCGCAGCAGCGTGGCGACCAGCATGCCGGGCAGTTCGTCCGCGTGCAGCGACGACTGGATGTAGACCTTCTTGCCGCCGCGCGGGCCGTAGTGAAAGCTCGTGATCTGGCGTTCGGTACCGACGGCGGGGGAAATCAGCGGATGGGTCTGCGTTTGCATGATGGGGGAGTGCGGCGCAGCCGCGAATGATCCGGTGTGCGTGGAAGATCGATTGTACGTTGCCTTCCTCGCCCCCATCAAACCGGCGCCAGAACGCGCCGATTTTCGTTGTGAATCATCAGGTTGGTGCGGAAAAAATAACGCTGCCGGCACCGCGTGCGCAAAAAAACGGGCTCCTTGCGGAGCCCGTTCGTGCCGAAGCGAAGCGTGCGCTTGCGTGGCGGATTACTTCCCGTAGACGTCGAAATCGAAGTACTTCTTCGCGATCTTGTCGTACGTGCCGTCCTTGCGCATGCCGGCGATCGCGCCGTCGATCTTCGTCTTCAGGTCGGTGTCTTCCTTGCGCAGGCCGATACCGGCGCCGTTGCCGAGCGTCTTCGGATCGTCGAGATCCTTGCCGGCGAAGTCGAAGTTCGCGCCGCGCGGCGTCTTCAGGAAGCCGATCTCAGCCTGCACCGCGTCCTGCAGCGCGCCGTCCAGACGGCCGGAGATCAGGTCGGCGTAGACCTGGTCCTGGTTCTGGTAGGGCACGACGTTCACGCCCTTCGATGCCCAGTACGTCTTCGCGTAGGTTTCCTGGATCGTGCCCTGCTCGACGCCGACCGACTTGCCCTTCAGCGATTCGGCCGTCGGCATCAGGCCGGCACCCTTCTTCGTGACGAGGCGCGTCGGCGTGTTGAACAGCTTCGCCGAGAAGGCGATCTGTTCCTGACGCGCCGGCGTCATCGACATCGACGACAGCACGCCGTCGAACTTGCGGGCCTTCAGTGCCGGAATCATCCCGTCGAAGTCGTTTTCGATCCACACGCACTTCGCGTTCATGCGGCGGCAGATTTCGTTGCCGAGATCGACGTCGAAACCCACAACCTTGCCGTCAGCGCCTTTCGATTCGAAAGGCGGGTAGCTTGCGTCGACGCCGAACCGCACGGTCGACCAGTCCTTCGCATACGCGCTGCCGGCCGATACGGCGAGCAGGGCAACGGTCACAGCCGCAAGAATCTTTTTCACCAGGTGACTCCTCGTTTTGTTCGATGGGTGCGCGGTTGTGCCGCGCCGTAAGCCTTCGGCCGGCCGCGGCTTCGCGGCAGGCTGTCCGTTTCGCCCACCCGATGCGGGCGCGCGACGTGCGCAAGATTATCAAGACAAAATACCGGCAGGGCGCCTAGGACAAGCCCCGATACCGGGCCCGGCGGCGGCGCGGTGCGTGCGCCGCCGTTTCAGACACAGGAACGATTCAGCCGAGCGTTTCGTTGACCGCACGCTGCAGGCACGTGACGAATTGCGTGACGGCGGGCGTGGGCAGCAGGTCGCGCCGCGCGATGATCGACAGGTCGAAGCGCGGCATGCGCTCGTCGAGTTCGGCCGTGCGGATGCCGAGCGGCGCGACCGTCGCGGCGAGCGGGCGCGTGAAGCAGCCGATCACGTCCGAGCGCGCGACGAGCCCGAGCGTCACCGCGAACGACATCGGCGAGCGCAAGAGCCGCTTCGGCAGCGGCAGCCCGTGCGCCTGGAACATCCCGACCATCACGCTGTGCGGAAACTGCTCGGCGCCGACGGTGACGATCCACTCGGCATCGAGCAATTCCTCTAACCGGCGCGCGTGCGCGAGCGGGTGGCCTTCGCGCATCACGACGGTGAACTCGGTGGACAGCAGCGGCAACTGCGTGAAATCGCGATCGAGCGCGGGCACGTGGTGCATCGCAGCGATGTCGAGCGTGCCGTTGCGCAACTGCGCGAGCGCGTCGGGTACCGTCACTTCCTCGAGATGCAGGCTCACGTCCGGCATCGACCGGCGGAACGCCGTCACCGCGCGCGGCAGCGCCGTCAGCGCGATCGACGGCATCGTGCCGACCGCGACCCGGCCGGACATCTCGCCCTTCACCTGTTCGACGGCCTCGACCGTGCGGCGGATATCGCCGAGCAGTTGCTCGGCGCGCGGCAGCAGCGCATGGCCGCACGCGGTCAGCTCGACGCCGCGGACGCTGCGCGCGAGCAGCTCCGCGTTGAGCGCCGTTTCGAGCTCGCGGATCGTATGCGTGATCGCGGGCTGCGTGACGCCGAGTTCGCGCGCCGCGGCGCGCAGGCTCTTGTGATGTGCGGCGGAGACGAACGCCTGGAGCTGCGCGATGTTCAGGGGGTTGCGGATGCGGGTCATCGATCGGGTCCGGTTGGCGCGACAGTGTGGCGAACGAGGCGGGGCGGCGGCGGTTTTCGGTCGCGATCCCGATGGTTGCATGCACGCGGTGCCGCGCGCGCCCGACACATCGCGTGCCGTTGTGCAGGCGGCGGTGACGTTGCGAACGTCACGCGCCGGCGCGCGCGCGGAACGCGCGACGATACCGCTGCGGCGACGTGCCGACGATGCGCGCGAACCGCTCGCGAAACGCGGTGACCGAACTGAACCCGGCCTCCGTCGCGACATGCTCGACCGACAGTTCCGTGACCTCCAGCAACTGCTGCGCATGCCGGACGCGTGCAGTCTGCAGCCATTGGCGCGGCGACGTGCCGGTCTGTTCCTGGAAGCGCCGCGTCAGCGTGCGCACGCTCGTCGACGCCTTGCGAGCCATCTCGTCGAGCGTGAGCGGCTTGCGCAGGTTCGCCTGGAGCCAGTCCATCAGGTCGTGCAGCCCGTCGGTGGCGGCCGGCCATTCCGGCGCGATGAACTGCGCCTGCCCGCCTTCGCGCACGCGCGGCGCCACCGCGCTGCGTGCGGCGTCGACGGCAACCGCCGCGCCATAGTCGGCCTGGATCATGTGCAGGCACAGGTCGAGGCCGGCCGCCGCGCCGGCCGACGTCAGGATGCGCCCGTTGTCGACGAACAGCACGTTCGGATCGACGTCGACGTCCGGATAGCGGCGTGCGAGTTCGGCGGCCGCGAGCCAGTGCGTCGTCGCGCGCAGGCCGTCGAGCAACCCGGCTTCCGCGAGCACGAACGCGCCGCTGCAGATCGACGCGATCCGGCACCCGCGCGCGGCCGCTTCGCCCAGGGCGGCAATCGCACGGCGTGACGTGGGTGCGAGCGGCACCGACGTGCCGGGGACGACGATCGTATCGGCGTCGGCGAGCGCATCGAGGCGAAACGGGGGCCGCAGCTCGAACAGGTCGCCGGCGACGCGCGGATGCTCGCTGCACACGCATACGCGGTAGGCCTGTTCGACACCGGGCGCACGCACGCGTGCGAACGTGTCGCATGCGACGCCCAGATCGAACGGGACGACATCGGGCAAGGCGAGCACGGCGACCGTATGCATGGCGTTCGAGGGTTTGGCCAGAATCCGTTGAAAGATGTCATTCTAGCCAATGGCTCGAACCCGCACCACACGCGACAATCGCGGCGGATCAACCTGGAGCCCCGCCGATGAAACAAGACGATCGCGACGCGTTGCGGAACCTGCAGTACCTGTCGTTGCTGGAGGCGACCACACTCGTCGTGCTGGTGTGCGTCGCCGTGCCGCTCAAGCATCTGGCCGGTTATCCGGTCGCGGTATCGATCATGGGGCCGGTCCACGGCATCGCGTTCGCGATGTACGTGTGGGCGGTCGTCGGCACCGCATCGAGCGGGCTGTGGAGCAGGGGCGACGTCGCGCGGCTCGTGCTGTCGGCCGTCGTGCCGTTCGCGGGGCTGGCGAGTGCGGGATGGATCGCGCGCCGGAGGCACGCGCGATGATCTACCTGATGATGAAGACCGTGCACGTGGCGGCCGTCGTCACGTTCGTCGGCGGGCTGCTGATGCTGTCCGTCGGTGTCCGGATCGCGAACCTCGCCGTGCATCGCGCGGTGCGGCGCTGGGATCGCATGGTGACGGCGCCTGCACTCGCGATCGTCTGGATCACGGGTGTCGCGATCGCGCTCAACGGGCACTGGTTCGGCGCGGCGTGGCTGTCGGTGAAGCTTGCGGTCGTCGTCGCGCTGTCGGCGCTGCACGGCATGCTGGCCGGCACGCTGCGGCGCATGGAGCGCGACGATCTCGTCGTCGTGCCGACACCGTGGCTCGGGCAGGCGGCGGGCGCGGTCGTGGCCGCGACGGCGATCGTCGTCGGGCTGGTCGTGATCAAGCCGTTCTGACGAGTGCCGTTTCGACGGCCGCCAGCGTACGGCGCCGGATCCAGCCGCTTCCCAGCCGGATCGCGAGCCAGTACGGCGTGAGCAGCCAGCGCGTGCGCTCGCTCGGGCAGTGGATGAACGTTTCCGTGCGCAGCATGTGCGCGCCCGATGCGAGCCCGACGACCTCGAAGCGGAGCACCAGCTTCGCATCGCGCGGGTCGTCGTGCCGCACGAAGGCCGTTGCGTCGGCGATCGTTCGAACGTCGGGCGTGGGACGCCAGAAGCGGCCGACGAGGCCGAGCGACAGCGATGTGTCGTCGCGGTGGAGCAGCGTGAACGAGTCGAAGCCGAAGCGCGCGTGTGCGGGGCGGGCCGGCCCGTTGCGGAGCGCGCCGGCGACGGCGGCCGGGAATTCGCGCACCATGAGCAGTGCGTCGATGACGGGATCGGCACGCATGTCGAGCGACGCGACGGCGTCGATGATGCGCGCCGGCGGCGCGTCGATCGGCTGCGATTCATGCACTTCGTGGAACCCGAACGACGGGATGAACGGCGGCTTGCGCGCCGAGGTCCGGGTGCTCGATTCGGAGACGATGCCGAGCGCGTTCATCGCGGCTCCTGAAGGGGGCAAAGCGCGATCGTAGCACCGGGCGCGGATTTGCGTCGCGCCGTTGCGGCGACGCGCATCATGCTGCACTGCACGCACAAAAAAAGCCTGGAAACGTGCGTTCCCAGGCCTGGAGACCATCAACGACGATGGTGGAGGAGACGATGTCGTCCCGATGCGCGCCGCCCTTCTGCAGGCAACGTCGCGCATGTCTCGCGGTCAGATCGCCCAGCCGCCGAGATAGAACGTGACGAGCACGGCCGCGATCAGCACGGTGCCGACGTTCAGCTTGCGGAATTCGCCGCTGGCGATGCGGCCGATCACGAGCGTCGAGAAGCCGAGCATGATGCCCGTCACGATGTTCGCGGTCAGCACGATGAACACCGCGCACACGAGGCCCGACATCGCGTCGACCATGTCGTCCATGTGCAGCTTGCTCACGCTGCCGAGCATCAGCAGGCCGACGTACATCAGCGCGGGTGCGGTGGCGTACGACGGCACGAGGCCCGCGAGCGGCGAGAAGAACATCACGACGAGGAACAGCAGGCCGACCACGGCGGCCGCGAGGCCCGTCTTCGCACCGGCGGCCACGCCGACGCTCGACTCGATGTAGGCCGCCGCCGGCGCGCCGCCGAGGAAACCGGAGAAGATCGAGCTGATCGAATCGGCGGTCAGCGCGCGGCCGCCATTGATGATGCGGCCGTTCTCGTCGAGCTGGCCGGCCTGGCCCGCGACCGCGCGGATCGTGCCGGTCGCGTCGAACACGGCGGTCATCACCAGCGCCAGCACGCTCGGCAGCACGGCCATCGACAGCGCGCCCTTGATGTCCATCGCGCCGATCAGCGATGCATGGCCCGGTGCGCTCAGCGACGGCAGCGCGAAGACGCCGTGGTACTTCACGGCGGGATCGAAGATCAGCCCGAAGATCGAGATCGCGATCACGACGAGCAGGATGCCGCCCGGCACGCGACGCTTCTCGAGGCCGAAGATCGCGGCGAGGCCGACGACGGACATGATCACCGGGAGGGCGGTGATCTGGCCGAGCGAGACCGGCAGGCCGGCGCCCGGGTTCTTGATCACGAGGCCGACGTCGTTCGACGCGATCAGCAGCAGGAACAGGCCGATGCCGATCCCGGTGCCGTGCGCGACGCCCGCGGGCAGGTTGCGCAGGATCCACGAGCGCACGCCGGTCACCGAGATGCCGGTGAACACGAGGCCCATCAGGAACACGGCGCCGAGCGCGACCGTCGGATGCAGCCCCTTGCCGAGCACGAGGCCGAACGCGGTGAACGCGGTCAGCGAGATCGCGCAGCCGATCGCGATCGGCAGCTTCGCCCACAGGCCCATCAGCAGCGAGCCGAACGCGGTCGTGAGGCAGACCGCGACGAACACCGCGCTCGTGTCGAAGCCGGCCTTGCCGAACATGCCGGGCACGACGAACACGGAATAGACCATCGCGAGGAAGGTGGTGACGCCGGCGACGATCTCGGTGCGTTGCGTGCTGCCGCGCGACGAAATGCCGAAATACCGGTCGATGACTCCCTGGGTGCCAAAGTCAGATTCTGCCGCGCCGACGTCGACCGTCGGCTGCACCGGGGTATCACTCATGAGCTTGCTCCTTTATCAGCATGCTGAAACGGTCCGTAGCGAACCGTCGTCAGGGTGTCTCGTATCTAGTTGGGATTTGTCGGCAACGTCGTGGGGACGAATGACGCGTGATGCGTGTCGTTACGTGCGAATCGAAACGATCGCGAGGGTGTCGCGTCGGACGACGCGTGGTGTGGTCGACCCCGTCACGTGTGCTTTGCCGTAGCGAAGGTTAGGCGAGCGGCCGATCACGTCCCATCGGGGGAAGTGCATGCAGCGCATGTCGCAGCGCTTATATCGGCGTGCAACCGGGCTCCGTCGCGACGACACGCGTGTATACGCCTAGTTCGAATCCGTTAAGGCGACTATTTGAATGCAGGGTCGACGGGCAGGGCGGGAGCGGGTGAGGCATTGAATATTACGAATATCTTTCATCGAGGCGGTGCACGCGCATGAAAACGGCGGCGCGCGACGCGATGCGGTGCGCGGCCGTGTACAAGCGGCACCCGGATGATACCGGTGCCGCACGCGGCTTGCGCTCGCGCGTTCCGGCCCTCGTCGCTTCGATCGCGCCGGCGTGTCAGTCGCGTCAGTCGCGTGCGAGATGCGCGAGGTACGCGCAGAACATGTCGGCCATCGCGGTCGAATAGGCGTCGATTTCCGCCGGCGTGCGCGCGGTTTCGGAGAACGCCTTGCCGCCCGACGTGAGCGTTGTCTTGATCAGCTCGCA
Source organism: Burkholderia sp. LK4 (assembly GCF_001043615.1). Lineage (NCBI taxonomy): Bacteria > Pseudomonadati > Pseudomonadota > Betaproteobacteria > Burkholderiales > Burkholderiaceae > Burkholderia > Burkholderia sp. LK4. The sequence goes on along the minus strand of NZ_LDUL01000027.1, from coordinate 121,586 downwards.
GGCGAGCGCATGCGTGGTCTCGGGCACGCCGGGCAACGCTTCGCGCATGAATGCGCTGAAGACCCGGTTGCCTTCGGCTCTCACTTCCTGTGCTTCGGGCGCGTCGCGATAGAGCGGTGCGGCGTCGTCGAGCGCGATGCGCATGCCCGCCTCGTCGCATTCCGACTGGATGAACGCATGGACGGCCGTACGCAGTCGCTCGGGCGGCGTCTTCTGCGTGTCCTGCAGTATTCGGCACAGCATGTCGGACGTCTGCCGCCATTCGTCGTGCTGCAGCCGGAACAGCACCGACGCCTTGTTCGGGAAGTACTGGTACAGCGAGCCGACGCTCACGCCGGCGCGCTCGGCGACGCGCGCCATCGTGAAGCGCTGCGCGCCTTCGGTCGCCAAAACCTGAACAGCAGCCTGGAGGACGTCTTCGACGAGACGGGTCGAGCGCGCCTGCCGAGGCAGCTTGCGCGTGGCAATCGGGGCATTTCGACGGTCGGTCATGGGCGGTTGGCCAATGCGAATAGTAAAACCTGAATAGTTCGTCATATTCTAGTCGGGCGCACTGACGCACTCAACCTGACACTGGAGATCCGCATGACCACCCTGATTCACGACCCGCTGGCGTCGCTGCTCGCGCGCCTGTTCGACGAAGCCGAGGCGTCGTCGCCCGCGACGAGCCCGGCCTTTGCCGACGTGTCGCGCGACGAACAGGCGCGGCTGATGCGCAGCAAGACGGACTACACCGATCTGTATGCGCGCCTGAAGGACTATCCGCTTCCCGTGTCGCGCGAGACGGGCACGCTGCTGTACATGCTCGCGCGCAGCGGCGGCGCGCGGGCGATCGTCGAATTCGGCACGTCGTTCGGCATTTCGACGCTGCATCTCGCGGCCGCGCTGCGTGACAACGGTGGTGGCCGGCTGATCACGAGCGAGTTCGAACCGTCGAAGGTCGCGCGCGCGAGGGCGAACCTGACGGCGGCCGGGCTCGCCGATCTCGTGGAGATTCGCGAAGGCGATGCGCTGCGCACGCTGGCCGCCGATCTTCCGGATTCGGTCGACCTGTTGCTGCTCGACGGCGCGAAAGGGCTGTATCCCGAGATTCTGGCGCTGGTCGAACCTCACCTCGAGGCGGGGGCGTTCGTCGTGGCCGACAACGCGGAATACAGCCCCGACTACCTCGCGTACGTGCGCGCGCCGGAAAACGGCTATCTGTCGGTGCCGTTCGACGGCGAAGTCGAGTTGTCGATGCGGATACGCTGAACGGACGTAACGCGGGTGTCGACGCTGCCACGCTTGTGCGCATGAAAGACAGGAAAACTGAATGAATGGTGACGTGGCGGCGTGGCGGCAGGAAGCGGGAAGATGCCCGGTGCCGGCGGCGCCGGGCGTTACCTCACGTCACGTCACTTCACTTCAGGAACACATAACGCGCGAAGTAAGGAAAGCGTCCGACCGCATGCTCGGTCGTGCACGTCGCGGCCGGCGGGGTGCCGCCCGCCGTGTCGAGCCGCTGCACGAAGCGCACGCCGGCAAGCGTGCCGGTTGCCGCCGGCGTGGCCGCGAGCAGCAGTTGAGGAACGCTGCCCGGGTGTGTGCCCGGCGCTTCCGCGAGCTTCTTGCCGGTGACGCGGCTGCCGTCGAGTGCCTCCCACGACGGGCCCGCGCCGTGCCGGACGACGAGCGTGCCGCCGGCATCGAACAGCAGTGCTTCGGGGTACTGGAATGCCCACGCGAGCCGGTGCCCGGCGTCGTATTCGCATGCATAGACCTGCATGCCGCTCGCGGTGGTCGACAGCACCGGCGTGGCCGGCTCGGGCGGCGCGAGGCCGGCGGCCTCGTCGGCATGCGCGGGCGCGGTGAACGCCGCGCAATAGAGACTGGCCGCAAGGGCCAGCAGCATGTCGCGTGTCGGGGAACGGCTGGGCATGGCGGAGCGTCCTCTCAGGTCGGGTGACGGTCGTGTGAAGTCGATCTCGTCAACACTAGACGCCGATGGCGCAGGCTGCAACCCGGAAATGACAATCGCAGCGCTAGCGGCCGCGATGGTCGGGGGGCGGAGGGGCGATCGGCGGGTCGCAACCGGGTTGATGTTGACCTGCGTGGAGCCGACGTACAGCGGCTGGCCGAGCACGAACGGGAATTCCCACGCCTTGTCGCGCTCCAGCGCGCGGCTGTCGATCCGCTCCAGGTTGCAGATGCCGCGCGTCGCGCGCACGTACTGGTCGATCGGGAATTCATCCTGCGTGTGCGGATTCGGATAGAGCTCCGACGCCCACTCACGTGTCGCCGCCGAACGCGTCGTTCGCGCCCTGGACGGACGGATACCGGTCGGCCGCGGGTGCGGCCGGCGCGGCGTGCGCCGCCCGGGCCGCCGCGAACGGCAGGATCGCGCCGAACGCGAGCCGGGCGAGCGTTGCTTGCATGCCGGACTGCGGTGAATCGTTACGCAGCGGCTTGCGCGAGCGTCGGGTAGTCGGTCAGGCCCTGGGCGCCGCCGCCGAACAGCGTGTTGCGGTCGTGCGGCGCGAGCGCGGCGCCGGTGCGCAGGCGTTCGGGCAGGTCGGGGTTCGCGACGAACGGGCGGCCGAACGCGACGAGGTCGGCCCAGCCGGCGGCGATCGCTTCGCGTGCGCGCTCGGCGGTGTACGCGCCGGCATAGATCAGCACGCCCGGGTACGCGGCGCGCAGCTGCTGCTTGAATGCGACCGGCATCAGCGGCGCGTCGTCCCAGTCGGCTTCCGCGATGTGCAGGTAGCCGACGCCGAGCTCGCCGAGCAGCTTCGCGGCGGCGAGGTAGGTCGTTTCCGGATCGTCGTCGACGCAGCCGTTCAACGTGGTCAGCGGCGCGAGGCGGATGCCGACGCGCGACGCGTCGCCGGTGCCTTCGATCAGCGCCTGCGTGACTTCACGCAGGAAGCGCAGCCGGTTCTCCAGCGAGCCGCCGTATTGGTCGGTACGCGTGTTCGCATTCGAATCGATGAACTGGTTGACGAGGTAGCCATTCGCGCCGTGCAGCTCGACGCCGTCGAAGCCGGCTTCGATCGCGTGGCGCGCGGCGGCGCGGTACTGGTCGACGATCTCGCGGATTTCGTCGACGGACAGTGCGCGCGGCTCGGATGCCTGCACGAAGCCCGGCGTGCTGCCGTCCTCACCGGCGATGAACACGTTCACGCCCTTCGCCTGGAGCGGCGACGACGATACGGGTTGCGCGCCGCCGAGCAGGCTCGTGTGGCTCAGGCGGCCGACGTGCCACAGCTGCGCGAAGATGCGGCCGTGCGCGGCATGCACGGCGTCCGTCACCTTGCGCCAGCCGGCGACCTGCGACGGCGTGTGAATGCCGGGCGTCCATGCGTAGCCCTTGCCGAGCGGCGCGATGTAGGTGCCTTCGCTGACGATCAGCCCCGCACTCGCGCGCTGCGCGTAATACGCGGCCATCAGTTCGTTGGCTTCGTCGCCGGGCTGGCTGGCGCGCGAACGCGTCATCGGCGGCATCACGATGCGGTTCGGCAGCGTCAGCGCGCCGAATTGCAGCGGTTGGAAAAGCGGGTCCTGGGTCATGATGGAGTCCTGTCGGGGCCGCGGCCGGCTGGCCGCGGACGATTCGATTGGGAGAGCGGTGCGTTTAGTCCCACTTCGGCGCGAGGCCGGCCGGGTCGACTTCGCGGCCGTTGCGCTCCAGCGCGGCGATCTGCGCCATGTCTTCGTCGGTCAGGCGCAGCGTCTGCGCGAGCAGGTTGCTCGCGAGGTTCTCGCGCTTCGTCGACGACGGAATCACCGAGTAGCCGAGCTGCAGCGCCCACGCGAGTGCGACCTGTGCCGGCGTCGCGTCGTGACGCTGTGCGATCGCGCCGATCACCGGGTCGCCGAGCACCTTGCCGTACGCGAGCGTCATGTACGACGTCACGTGGATGCCTTCGGCGTTCAGGAACTCGACGAGCTTGCGGTTCTGCAGGTACGGGCTCAGTTCGATCTGGTTCGTCGCGATCGCATCCTTGCCGACGGCCGCGATCGCTTCCTTCGTCAGTTCGATGTTGAAGTTCGAGATGCCGATCTGGCGCGTGAGGCCCTTCGCCTTCGCGTCGGCCAGCGCGGTCATGAACGCGTCGATCGACACGCCGTTGCCCGGGGCCGGCCAGTGGATCAGCGTCAGGTCGACATAGTCGGTGCGCAGCTTGCGCAGGCTTTCCTCGAGGCTCGCGACGAGCTTTTCCGGTGCGTAGTTGTCGACCCAGATCTTCGTCGTGAGGAACAGGTCTTCGCGGCGCACGTCCGACGCGGCGATCGCTTCGCCGACTTCGGCTTCGTTGCCGTAGATCTGCGCGGTGTCGATCGCGCGGTAACCCACTTCGAGGCCGTTACGCACCGAGTCGATGACCACCTGGCCTTGCAGGCGGAACGTACCGAGGCCGAATGCGGGAATGTTGCTCATCAAGTGCTCCTGAAAGGGGTGGAACGGTTGCGGTATGGAAGTCATTCTGGCGCTTGATACTGATGAGATAAACGCCTTTAGAGGTCAAAAATATTTGATTTGAATTCAAATATCGGTCGTGCGGCGGGCTCGCTCGAGGCCGTTGCCGGCCTTATGCGGCGCACGTCTGCGCGTTTGCCTTCGTATTCGCGTGGAATATCGGCAGCACGTCCGCCGCGATCTCGGCCATCGTCTCGTCGAGCGGGCGGCAGTTGCGGCGGAAATGCAGGCCGATGTGCCGTACGCCCGCGTCGCGCATCGCCGCGAGCTCTTCCGTCAGCGCGATGCGTCCGGCGCGGGCGCCGAAGCGATGCCGCTGCAGCGGCTCGTGCGGATCTTCCGCGAGGTCGAGGTGGATGAAGCTCACGTACGGTTTGTCGCCGGCCACCGCGCGCCAGTTCGCGGCGCGCTGCGCGTGGTCGGCCGGCGTGCCCGGATACGCGAGGCAGCCGTCCATGTGCTCGCCGATCCACGCGGGCGTTTGCTGCGCGAGACCCGCGACGAGCAGCGGCACCGGCGAGCGCGCGGCCGGCAGCACCTCGAGGCCCGGCGGCAGGTGCCCGCGCGCGCCGTCGCGCAGCAGCGCGACCTGGTCGCGGAAATTCGCGCCGCGCGACGCGAAGTCGCGGCCGAACAGCGGATATTCGACCGGCCGGTCGCCGCTCGCGACGCCGAGCATCAGGCGGCCGCCGCTCAGTTCCTGGATCGTCGCGGCCGATTTCAGCGTCAGCAGCGGCTCGCGCAGCGGCAGCACGACGGCCGCGGTGCCGAGCAGGATGTCGTGCGTGATCCCGGCGAGGTAGCCGAGATACGAGAACGTTTCGAACACCTGCGCGGCGTCGCCGAACGACGGGTCGTACACCGGCACGTCGCGCACCCAGAGCGCGCGGAAGCCGAGCGTGTCGGCCAGTTGCGCGAGTTCCGCGTGGATGTGGAGGTCGGGCACGCCCGGGTGGCGGCCGTCATGCCGGCGTTTCGCGTTGCCGGACGGGGTCCAGTCGTTGTCGAGCGGCAGTTCGATGCCGATGCTGAAGCCGCCGTCGGCGAGCGCGTCGAGTGAAGTGGGCATGGTTGGGGGCTCCGTCCGTTCAGACCGCGCGCAGGCTGCCGTCGAGCCGGTAGAAATCGAGCGACGACGCGGTGAAGAACGAGCGCGACGTGCCGGCGGCGAAATCGTCGATGTGCACGACGGTGGCGCGATCGGCTTCCTGCCACGAGATCGCGTAGGCCTCGCCGGCGATGAGTTGCCACGTGTATTCGACTTCACCCTTCGCGCCCGCGTACGGGCCTTCGGTGATCTCGTAGCGCATGTGGAGGCCGTCCTCGTCGTATGCGTTGAGCGCGGTGAGGCCGTCGTAACGGACTTCGAAAGTCTTGCCGGCGAACGGCGGACGTCGGGTCGATGCGTTCATGCGGGTGGCTCCTGTGAATAGGTGACGTTCAATGGGCGAGTTCGACGGGTTCGGCCGTGCGTTCCGGCAGCCCGTGGCTGCGGTCGAGACGGCCGCTCAATGCGGTGAGCGCGAACGCGCCGAGCGTGACGACGGCGGCGATCCAAGGCGTGTGGCCGAGGCCGACGTTCGCGACGATCAGGCCGCCCAGCGACGAGCCGCCGGCCACGCCGAGGTTGAAGGCGGCGATGTTGAAGCCCGATGCGACGTCGGTGGCGTCCGGCGCGAAGTGGCGCGCCTGCTTGACGACGTACACCTGCAGCCCCGGCACGTTGCCGAACGCGACCGCGCCCCACGCGAGCATCGTCAGCACCGCGAGCCATTTCACGTGGATCGTGAAGGTCAGCGCGAGCAGCACGATCGCGAGCAGCAGGAAGATCCGCTTGAGCGCCTTCACGGGGCCGACGGCATCCGCGAGCTTGCCGCCCCACACGTTGCCGACCGCGACCGACACGCCGTAGCCGACCAGCACGAGGCTGACCTGCGACGGCGTGAAGCCGGCGATCTGCTCGAGCAGCGGCGCCATGTACGTGAACGCGATCAGCGAGCCGCCGTAGCCGACGGCCGTCATCGCATAGACGAGCAGCAGGCGCGGCTGGGCCAGCACGCGCAGCTGGCGGGCGAGCGGGGCGGGCGGCGTCTGCGGCAGCCCGCGCGGCACGAACGCCACCGCGCCGAGGAACGCGACCAGGCCGAACAGCGCGACGATCAGGAACGTCGCGCGCCAGCCGAAGTGCTGGCCGATGAAGGTGCCGAGCGGAATGCCGGCGACGAACGCGACGGTCATGCCGCTGAACATCGTCGCGATCGCGCTGGCGGCCTTCTCCTTCGGCACGAGCGTGGTCGCGATGATCGAGCCGACCGAGAAGAACACGCCGTGCGCGAGGCCGGTGAGGATGCGCGCGACGATCAGCGATTCGTAGCTGGGCGCCTGCCAGGCGACGAGGTTGCCGACGGTGAAGAGCGCCATCAGCCCGGCGAGCAGCGCCTTGCGCGGCACGCGGCCGGTGAGCGCGGTGAGCAGCGGCGCGCCGATGGCGACGCTCAGTGCATAGAGGCTGACGAGCAGGCCGGCCGACGGCAGGCTGACGCCGAGGTCGGCACCGATCGTCGGGATCAGCCCGACGATCACGAATTCGGTGGTGCCGATGGCAAAGGCGCTGATGGTCAGCGCAAGCAACGCGAGTGGCATGACGGGATCCGGGTTTCAGAAGGAATGGATCGCAGTGTGCCGGCTTTACTTTTGCTGAAAAACTCGTCTATAAACCAAATTGTTTTGATTTCAAATCAACAATGAAAATCACCCTAGACGAACTCCAGGCCTTTGCCGCCGTGGTCGACACCGGTTCGATCACCGCGGCGGCCCAGCAGCTCGACCTCACCGTGTCGGCCACGAGTCGCACGCTCGCACGGCTCGAGGAGAAGCTGAAGACCACGCTGCTGCGCCGGACCACGCGCCGGCTCGAACTGACGGAGGAGGGGCGCGCGTTCCTGCAGGACGCACGCGCGATCATCGAATCGGTCGAGACGGCGGAAGAGCAGATGCTCGCGCGACGCGAGATGCCGTCGGGGCGGCTGCGCGTCGACGCGGCGACGCCGTTCATGCTGCACGTGATCGTGCCGCTCGTGCGCGGCTATCGCGAACGCTTCCCGAAGGTCGAGCTGGAGCTGAACAGCAACGAGGGCATCATCGACCTGCTGGAGCGGCGCACCGACGTCGCGATCCGGATCGGCCGGCTGAAGGATTCGACGCTGCACAGCCGGCGGATCGGCAACAGCCGGCTGCGCATCTTCGCGAGCCCCGCGTATCTCGAAGCGCACGGCCAGCCTCGCAAGGTCGAGGATCTCGGCAAGCACACGCTGCTCGGCTTCACGCAGCCCGAATCGCTGAACGTGTGGCCGATCCTCGGCGCGGACGGCGAAGCGTGCCGCATCGAGCCGGACATCTGTTCGTCGAGCGGCGAGACGTTGCGGCAGCTCGCGCTGGAGGGCGCGGGTGTCGTCTGCCTGTCGGATTTCATGACCGCGCAGGATCGCGAGGCCGGGCGGCTCGTGCAGGTGCTCGCGCGCCAGACGCTCGAGATCGAACAGCCGATCAACGCGGTGTATTACCGGAATACCGCGATTTCGTCGCGGATCGCGTCGTTCGTCGATTACATGATCGAGGTGCTGGGCGGCGGCAGCGGCGGCAGCGATGCGCCGGTGCGGCGCAAGGCGGCGTGGATGGGGACGGTGTAGCCGGGGGCGGCTGTATCGTTGCCGCCGGGCGCCGTTCCCGCGCGGGACAGGTCGGCGGACTTTCTCCGGCCGAAGCGAACGGCGCGGAGGCGGGCGGCGCGCGGCGGGCGCGCCGATGTGATCCGGCATGCCGACGGCGCTTGCGCCGCCGACATGCCGCGCGTGCTGCGCGTCCTACGCTTCCTCGGCCCACGACATCCCGTCGCGCGCGAGCAGCGCCGACGAAGCCGCGGGCCCGAACGTGCCGGCCGTGTACAGGCGCGGCCGGTCGCCGAGCTGCTTCCAGCCGTCGAGGATCGGCTCGACCCACGACCAGGCGGCTTCGAGCTCGTCGCGGCGCATGAAGTGCGTGAGGCGGCCGCGGATCACGTCGATCAGCAGCCGTTCGTACGCTTCCGCGCGCCGCTCCGGAATCGCCTGCTGCAGGTCGAGGTTCAGGCTCACCGGCACCATGTTCATCCCGCTGCCCGGTTCCTTCGCGAGCATCTGCAGCTGGATCGACTCTTCCGGTTGCAACTGGATCACGAGGCGGTTGCCGTAATTGCGCGGGCCGGTCGGGATGATCGAGAACGGCATGTCCGCGAACTCGATCACGATTTCCGACTGGCGGCGCTGCAGCCGCTTGCCGGTGCGCAGGAAGAACGGCACGTTCGCCCAGCGCCAGTTGTTGATGTGCGCGCGCAGTGCGACGAAGGTTTCCGCGCGGCTGTCCGCCGGCACGTTGTCTTCCTCGAGATAGCCCTTGACCGGCTGGCCGTCGACCGCGCCGGCCGTGTACTGGCCGCGCACCGTGTCGCGCGCGACGTCCGACAGCGACATCGGCCGCAGCGAGCGCAGCACCTTCAGCTTCTCGTCGCGCACCGCGTCCGGGTCGAGCGACACGGGCGGCTCCATCGCGACGATGCACAGCAGCTGCAGCAGGTGGTTCTGCACCATGTCGCGCAGCGCGCCGGTATGGTCGTAGAAACCCGCGCGGCTGCCGACGCCGACCGTTTCCGCGACCGTGATCTGCACGCTGCGGATGTTCGGCGCCTGCCACAGCGGCCCGAAGATCGGGTTGCCGAAGCGCAGCACCATCAGGTTCTGCACGGTCTCCTTGCCGAGATAGTGGTCGATCCGGTAGATCTGCGATTCCTCGAAGTGCTTGCCGACCGCGTTGTTGATCGCCTTCGCGGACGCGAGATCGTGGCCCAGCGGCTTTTCGAGGACGACGCGCGAGTGCCTGTCGACGAGATGCGCGGCCGACAGGTTGTCGCAGATCGTCGTGAACAGCTCCGGCGACGTCGACAGGTAGAACACGCGGATCGCGTCGCCGCGCGCCGCTTCGGCGAGCCGCGCGTAGTCTTCCGGCGCGTTCACGTCGATCAGCACGTACTTGAACAGGTCGAGGAAGCGGCTCCACGCATCGGCGTCGAACGCCTTCTCGTCGATGAACGGGCGCGACTGCTCGTCCATGAACTTGCGATAGCCGTCGATGCCCCAGTCGCGGCGGCCGACCGCGATGATGCGCGTCTCCGGCGGCAGGTTGCAGTGCAGGTGCGCCATGTACAGCGCGGGCAACAGCTTGCGGGCGGCCAGGTCGCCGCCGCCGCCGAAGATGATCATGTCAACGGGCCGGTCGGCCGCGGTCTGGATAGGCTGATTCGTCATGGGAGGTTCGCGTCTGAAACGGTGAGCGTGGAACGAACGTCGAAGGCGCCGGGCGCCGGTACGGCAAAACCCTAATAGTGCACGCATTTGATGGATCGCGTGTGTGTCCGTTTCCTGTCGCGCAGCTGGCGGGTGGGTTGCAGGCGGGTTGCAGGCGGTGCGGGCGAGCGGCATGGACGGCCATCAGGGCGGCGGCTCGCCGGCAGGGTGTGGTGCCGCCGGCCTGTGAGCCGCGTCGCCTCGCTCGATCGGTACGGTGCCCGGCATGCGCATCCGGTACAGCGACACGGCCTGGATCGCGAGCGCACCGACGATCGCGCGACCGTCGGCCGGAATCGGGGCAAGCCGCGTGAGCGTCGGGCTCAGCACATGAAAGAACGCTGCGAAGCTCGGCAGCCCGGTGGCCGTCCCGCCCGCGTGAGCGCACGACTGCCCGCCGAGCGCTCAGCGCCCCAGCGCGTAAAACTCCGCGTTCGGCCGCATGTTCGTCACGTTCGCGATGCGATTGGACATGCCGAAGAAGGCCGAGATCGCCGCGATGTCCCAGATGTCTTCTTCGACGAAGCCCTGCGACTTGAGCGTGTCGAAATCCGCTTCGCCGACCTGGTGCGCGGCCTGCGACACCTTCATCGCGAAGTCGAGCATCGCCTTCTGCCGGGCGGTGATGTCGGCCTTGCGATAGTTGGTGGCGACCTGGTCGGCGATCAGCGGATCCTTCGCGCGAATGCGCAGGATCGCACCGTGCGCGATCACGCAGTACTGGCACTGGTTCACGCTGCTGGTGGCCACGACGATCATTTCCCGTTCGGCCTTGCTCAGGTTGCCCGGCTTGTCCATCAGCGCGTCGTGGTAAGCCATGAACGCGCGAAACTCGTCCGGGCGATGCGCGAGGGTCAGGAAGACGTTCGGGATGAAGCCCGACTTTTCCTGGACGGCCGCGATGCGCTCGCGAATGTCCTCGGGCAGGTCTTCGAGCGCGGGCACGGGAAAGCGGCTGATGGGGGCGGTGCTTGCGGCGGTCATGAGGTCTCCTGGATAAGACGGCACGGCCGCGCTCGATGCGCGGGCGGCCGTCCGAAAAATGAAGCGCAGGTGTCGGCGGCGGCGTTACGCGTTGACGTCGACGACGATACGGCCGCGAACCTTGCCGGCGATCAACTCCCCGGCAAGCGGGATGACGTCGCCCAGGCCGACCTGGTGGCTGATCGCGCCCAGCTTCCCGACGTCGAGATCGGACGCGAGCCGGCGCCACGCCTCCAGGCGGTCGGCGCGCGGGCACATGACGCTGTCGATCCCGACGAGCGTGACGCCGCGCAGGATGAACGGCATGACGGTCGCGGGGAAATCCATGCCGGCGGCCAGGCCGCAGGCCGTCACGACGCCGCGGTACCGCGTGGTCGCGCACACGTTGGCGAGGACATGGCTGCCCGCCACGTCGACCGCGCCGGCCCATCGTTCCTTGCCCAGCGGCTTGCCGGGCTCGCTGAATTGCGCCCGCTCCAGGATCTCCGCCGCGCCGAGCTGTCGCAGGTAGTCGGCATCGGCGGGGCGGCCGGTGACGGCGACGACGCGGTATCCCAGCCGCGCGAGGAGGGCCGTGGCGACGCTGCCTACCCCGCCTGCCGCGCCGGTCACCACGATCTCGCCGTCGTCCGGGCGCACGCCATGCCGCTCCAGTGCCATCACGCACAGCATCGCGGTGTAGCCCGCCGTGCCGATGGCCATCGCCTGTTGCGGCGAAAAGGCGGACGGCAGCGGCACCAGCCAGTCGCCATCGACGCGGGCCTTCTGCGCCAGGCCGCCCCAGTGCGTTTCGCCGACGCCCCAGCCGTTGAGCACGACCTGATCGCCGGGGCGATAGTCCGGGTGCGTGCTGTCCTCGACTTCCCCGACCAGATCGATGCCGGGCACCATCGGGAACTTGCGGACCACCGGGCTCTTGCCGGTGATCGCCAGCCCGTCCTTGTAGTTCAGCGTCGAATAGCCCACGCGTACCGTCACGTTGCCGGCCGGCAACTGCGCGTCGTCCAGCGTCTCGAGCCGCGCTTGCTGGCCGGTTTCATGCCTGTCGATCACGATGCCTTGAAACATGTGTCCTCCTTTCTAGACCGATCGTCTAGTTAATGGCAAAAAAATTCAGCGGCGGGGCAGCCCGTTGAAGAAGAACTGCGCGAACAGGGCCAGCGGCGTATCGCTGCGCTCCAGCTTCGCGCGCAGCACGGCGCCTTCCCAGCCGATCCAGAAGAATGCGGCGAGTTCGGCAGGGTCGGCCGAGCCGGCCAGTTCGCCGGCTTGCTGCGCGGCGGCCAGGCAATCGGCGAGGCGGCGTTGCCAGTCCTCGAACGTGGTGCGCAGGCGTGCGCGGAAACTTTCGGGCAGCGCGCCCATTTCCTGCCCGAGGTTGCCGATCAGGCAGCCCCGGCTGTATTCGTAGCGGGCCATGCCGTCCCGGGCATCGTCGACGAACGCGCGCACGCGCTGCAACGGCGAGCGCGCCGCGTCGTTGAAATGGCGGTCCAGCTTGCGCGCGAAGAAGTCGGCATAACGGTCGATCAGTTCGAGGCCGAACGCTTCCTTGCTGTCGAAGTAGTGATAGAAGGAGCCCTTGGGCACTCCGGCGCGCCCGAGGATCTCGTCGAGCCCGGTGGCCGAAAAACCCTTCTCGGTGAGCACTTCCAGCCCCGTGCGCAACAGCATGTCCCGCGTGGCGACGAGGTCTTCATGCTGCTTCGGTGGCCTGCCGCGACGGCGAGGCGGATCAGTTCGAACGTCCATGCGCGAATAATAGACCGTTTGTCTCAAAAATCAACGGGCGCGTGTCGAGCCCATCCGATCAGGCACGGACGGCGAGCGACGCCCGTATTAACCCTGATTAACAAACCTTATCGCGGTGAAAAATTCCGCATCTTATTGAACCGATATCGGCTGGCTATAGTGGCTCGCTTTCCCGCACGCGCCACCGGCGTGCGCAGACAAACGCAGGAGCCCCTTGATGACCACCGATACCCGCTTCACCGAAGTCGAGGATCTGATGCCCGCCGCCGGCGGGCTGCGCGAGATCCGTCACCACATCCATCACCACCCCGAACTCGCGTACGAAGAGCACGACACGGCCGCGCTCGTCGCGGACAAGCTCGAGCAATGGGGCTGGCAGGTGACGCGCGGGGTCGGCAAGACGGGCGTGGTCGGCACGCTGCGGGTGGGCGACGGCGCGCGCAGCATCGGCATTCGCGCGGACATGGACGCGCTGCCGATCGTCGAGGCGACCGGCCTGCCGTATGCGAGCGGCACGCACGGCAAGATGCACGCCTGCGGCCACGACGGCCACACGACGATGTTGCTCGGCGCCGCGCAGCATCTCGCGAAGACGCGCAACTTCTCGGGCACCGTACACCTGTACTTCCAGCCGGCGGAAGAGCACGGCGTCGACAGCGGCGCGAAGAAGATGATCGACGACGGTCTGTTCGAACGCTTCCCGTGCGACGCCGTGTTCGGCATGCACAACCATCCGGGCGCGGCGCCCGGCGTCTTCCTCACGCGGCGCGGCCCGTTCATGTCGGCGGGCGACAAGGCGATCATCACGATCGAAGGCGTCGGCGGCCACGCGGCACGGCCGCACCTGACGGTCGATCCGGTTGTCGTCGCGGCAAGCATCGTGATGGCGCTGCAGACGATCGTCGCGCGCAACGTCGACCCCGCGCAGCCGGCGGTCGTCACGGTCGGCTCGATGCACGCGGGCACCGCGAACAACGTGATTCCGAACGGCGCGCGCCTCGAGCTCAGCGTGCGCTCGTTCAGCCCCGAGGTTCGCGCGCTGCTCAAGCGCCGCATCACCGAGCTGGCCGAAACGCAGGCCGCGAGCTACGGCGCGAGCGCGAACGTCGAGTACATCGAGGGCTATCCGGTCGTCGTCAATACGGATGCCGAAACGGATTTCGCCGCGCAGGTCGCACGCGAACTCGTCGGCGATGCGCACGTGGTCGAGCAGACCGACCTGCTGATGGGCAGCGAGGATTTCGCGTTCATGCTGCAGCAGCGGCCGGGCTCGTTCGTGCGGCTCGGCAACGGCGAAGGCGAGGACGGCTGCATGGTGCACAACCCGAAATACGACTTCAACGATCGCAACCTGCCGATCGGTGCGGCGTTCTGGACGCGCCTCGTCGAGCGTTACCTCGGGCAGTGATCGCGGCGGCGGCGCGCGGCCGCCGCTTCCGGCCGCATTGACAGGAGAGGATAGCGATGCAGAAAGACCATCTCGCGCTGCACCCCGCGTCGACGGGCGTGGCCGAAGCCGGCGCGCCGGGCGCGCCTGCCGTCACGCGGCGCGGCGCGATCGCGGCGGCCGTGATCGGCAACTGGCTGGAATTCTTCGACTTCACCGTGTACGGCTTCTTCGCGGTGCTGATCGGCAAGCTGTTCTTCCCGTCGAGCGACCCGACCACGTCGCTGCTGCTGTCGGTCGCGACGTTCGCCGCCGGCTTCTTCACGCGGCCGCTCGGCAGCGTCGTGCTCGGCGTCTATGCGGACCGCAAGGGGCGCAAGGCCGCACTGAACCTGACGATCATGCTGATGGCGCTCGGCACGGGCCTGATCGCGATCGCGCCGACCTATGCGCAGGTCGGCGTGGTCGCGCCGCTGCTCGTCGTGCTCGCGCGCCTGCTGCAGGGCTTCTCGCAGGGCGGCGAATTTGGCGCGGCGACGACGACGCTGCTCGAACAGGGCGGCACGTCGCGCCGCGCGTTCCGCGCGAGCTGGCAGCTCGCGACGCAGGGCGGCGCCGCGCTGATGGGCTCGGGTTTCGCGGCGCTGCTGTCGAACACGATGACGAAGGACACGCTCGAAAGCTGGGGCTGGCGGCTGCCGTTCCTCGTCGGCGTGCTGATCGCGCCGGTCGGCATGTACCTGCGCCGCCGGCTCGCGGACGATGCGCCCGGCGACAGCCATCACGGGATCGAGCGCGGCGTGCTGCACGAGCTGTTCTCGAAGCACACGCGCACGGTGCTGCTGCTGATGCTCACGGTGATGGGCGGCACGGTGTCGACCTACATCCTGACGTTCTACATGCCGACCTATGCGATCCACACGCTCGGGCTGCCGATGAAGCTGTCGATGTTCGTCGGCGTCGCATCGGGCTGCGTGATGCTGGTCACGTGCCCGCTGTTCGGCTGGCTGTCGGACCGGCTCGGCAGCCGCCGCCTGCCGATCTTCGTCGGCCGCGGCGTGCTGGTCCTGCTGCTGTTCCCGGCGTTCTGGCTGATGAACCATCACCCGACGCTGTCGGTGATCCTGCCGCTGACCGCGCTGATGCTGCTGTTCTATTCGCTCGGCTCGGCGTCGGAAATGGCGCTGATGTGCGAGTCGCTGCCGCGCCACGTGCGCGCGACCGGCATCTCGATCGCGTATGCGCTCGCGGTGACGATCTTCGGCGGCACCGCGCAGCTGATCGCGACCTGGCTCGTGAAGACGACCGGCAGCAAGCTCGCGCCGGCCGGCTACGTGGCCGCGTGCGTGGTGCTGTCGCTGATCGCGGTCGCGATGCTGCGCGAGACGGCGCGGGAGTCGCTGGACTGACGCGCGGCACGGCAAGGCGGGCGGTGGGCTGCAGTACGCGCCTACCGCCCGCGCACCATCCGCAGGTACGACGCGAGCATCGTCGCGAGTTCCTGCGCGGCCGGCGTCAGCGGCACGGCCGCGCGCTGCAGCAGGCAGATGTCCTGCGATTCGGCCTGCTCGCGCACGGGCACCTTCGCGAGCGCGCCGGCGAACGGCCCGTGCCGCGTGATGGCTTCGGTTTCGAGCGCGAGGGAATCGGTCTGCGTGACGATCTGCAGCGTCTCGAACATCCCTTCGACGGTCGCGAGAATCCTCGGCGGCGGCTGGCCGTGCGCGTCGAAGTACGCGAGCAGCCGGTTCACGACCGGGTCGGCGCTCAGGTTCGGCGAGCGCGTGGACACCCACCCGTAACCGGCCAGTTCGGCGAGCGATTTTGCGTGCATCGCCGGATGCCCATTGCGGCACACGACCACCGGCGCTGAAGCACGCAGCGGCGTGACCGCGAGATCGGTCGTGTCGGTCTGCTTCGCGACCAGTGCGATCGCGAAATCCACCGCGCTTTCGCGCAGCCAGCCGATCATCATCCGCGACGTGCCGGTGCGCAGGTGCACGTCGACCTTGTCGAAGCGCGCGCGGAACGCGCTCAGCACGGGCGCGAACGCGTCGATCAGCGGTTCGGCCACGAGGCCGAGCGTGACGGTGCCTTCGTACGCGCCGCTCAACTGCCGGATCTCCCGCTCGACCTGCTCGCATTCGCCGAGGATCGAACCGGAGCGCGCGAGCAGCCGCTGGCCGACGGCCGTCGGCACGATCCCGCGATTGGTGCGCGTGAACAGCGTCGCGCCGAGCGTCGCCTCGAGGCTCTGCAGCTGCTGCGTGACGCCGCTCTGCGCGAGATCGAGCGCGCGTGCGGCGGCGCGCAGGCTGCCGTGCTCGACGACGGCCTGGAAGATGCGGAGCTGGGAGAGCGTGAACGCCATGGGCACGCGCGGGGCCGGTGATCGGAAATACCGATCATGATAAGGCAGTCGATGGTTCCGGCGGCGGCCCGTGCCGCCTACGATCGCAGGCAGTCCGGCTGATGCCGTTTGCGTTCCTTCCTGTCCTCCGTCGACCATGAAACGTATCCTCGTCCCGCTCGTTTCCCTGTGCGTTGGCTGGGCCGCCACGTCCGCGTTTGCACTCGACGCGCACGTCGTGCGCCTCGGCATCGATCCGACCTATCCGCCGATGGATGCGAAAGCGCCCGACGGCAGCCTGAAGGGCTTCGACGTCGATCTCGGCAACGAGATCTGCCGCCGAGCGCAGTTGCACTGCCAGTGGGTCGAGCTCGAATTCTCCGGGATGATTCCCGCGCTGCAGGCGCGCAAGATCGACGCGATCCTGTCGTCGATGGCGATCACCGACAAGCGCGAGAAGCAGATCCTGTTCTCGTCGAAGCTGTTCCGCTTCAAGTCGCGGCTCGTCGCGCGGCCCGGGAGCGGCCTCGGCAGCACGACCGCGTCGCTGGCCGGCAAGCGTGTCGGCGTGCAGTCGGGCACGCAGTTCGAATCGTGGGCGCTCGCGCACTGGGCGACGGCCGGCGTGAGCGTGGTGCCGTACAAGAGCCAGGACGACGTGTTCGCCGATCTCGTCAACGGCCGCCTCGACGCGGCGCTGCTCGGCACCGTGGAAGCCGACTACGGCTTCCTGCGCCAGCCGCGCGGCAAGGGCTTCGCGTTCGTCGGCGCGCCGCTCGACATGGGCGATCGCGGCGTCGGCATCGGCATGCGGCAGTCGGATACGGCGCTCAAGGCGTCGATCGACGGCGCGATCGCGTCGATGCTGAAGGACGGCACGTACGACCGGATCGCGAAGCAGTATTTCGACTTCAACCCGTACGGCGACTGAACGCCGAGCCGCCGCGCCGTTGCACCCGCGGCGCCGTTTTCATCCGTTCGAGACCCTCGATGCAGATTCGCACCACGCCACTCCTGTCGCCGTCGATCGGCACGCAGCGCACGCTGACGAGCTTTCATTTCGGGCCGGCCGGCACCGGCCGCAAGATCTACCTGCAGGCCGCGCTGCACGCGGACGAGACGCCCGCGATGCTCGCGGCGTTCGTGCTGAAGCAGCGTCTCGCGCAGCTCGACGCCGAAGGCCGGCTCGCGGCCGAGATCGTGCTCGTGCCGGTCGCGAACCCGGTCGGCCTCAATCATCATCTGCTCGGGCAGTTCATCGGCCGTTTCGATCTTGCGAGCGGCCGCAATTTCAATCGCGGCTTCCTGCCGCTCGCGGACATCGCCGCGCGTGCGCGCGACCGGCTTGGCGACGACGGCGAACGCAATCGCGCGATCGTGCGCGAATGTGTCGGCGCGGCGCTCGACGATATCGCACCGCGTACGGAATTCGATGCGCTTCAGCTGGCGCTGCTGAAGCTGTCGTTCGATGCCGAGGTCGTGATCGACCTGCATTGCTCGCTCGAAGCGGTGATGCACGTGTACACGAGCGATACCACGTGGCCGCAAGTCGAGCCGCTTGCGCGCTATCTCGGCGCGCAGGTGTCGCTGCTCGCGGAGGATTCGGGCGGGCACGCGTTCGACGATGCGCATCATCTGCTGTGGTCGCAGTTGCGGCAGCACTTGCCGGCCGGCACGCCGATGGCGGCCGGCACCGTGGCCGTGACGGTCGAGTGCCGGGGGCAGCGCGACGTCACGTACGACCATGCGGAGCGCGATGCCGATGCGCTCGTCGCCTATCTCGTGTGGCGCGGCGCGGTACGCGGCGAACGCGTGCCGCTGCCGCCGCTCGCCGCGCCGGCCACACCGCTCGCGGGCAGCGAGCAGTTCTACGCGCCGGTGAGCGGGATCCTCGTGCACCGCGCGGCGATCGGCGCGACGATCCGCGCCGGCGATCCGCTGTTCGACATCGTCGATCCGCTGACCGACGCGATCACGACGATCTCGAGCGGGACCGACGGCGTGTTCTACATGCGCCGCGCGATCCGTTTCGTCACGGCCGGCGCGCCGCTCGGCCGCGTGACGGGTGCCGTGCCGGTGCGCAAGGGGATGTTGCTCGGCGCGTGACGAGCGACGCGCGTCGCGCGCGACGAACCCGACCTGTATGAGATCGTCGAGAAACTTCGGTTTCCTCAGATAATCGCTCGTCGCTCGATCCCGGCCTGCACCGGGGCGGCCGCCCGGAGACGGCCGGCGGACGCAGGCCGCATCGTCAGCCGGGCCGTTCACGGCCCGCCGCGACGCACGGCAGCACGCTTGCCTGACTTGCCGCGCGCCGTTGTCCCGCGGTTGCGCCCGCCCGCGTCCGAAAACATTTTCATGTCCCGAAGGATGCCGCGCAGCAGCGTATCGGCTGCCACCCCGAGCGTGCGTCCGGCCTTGACCAGCAGCCGCGCGTTGGCTGCCTCGAGCAGCGGATGGGCGACGGGAACGGCGACGAGTTCTCCCGCCTCCAGTTCCTGATAGGCCGCGAACGCGGCGAGCAGCGTGACGCCGTCGTTGCGCCTGACGAAGTGGCGCAGCACGGCCAGCGAGTTGGTGGTCAGCGTCGGGTGGAGCTGGATGTTTTCCGCATAGGCGAGCATCTGCACGGCCTGCCCGAGACCGAACGCCGGCGGCATCAACGCGAGCGGATACCCGGCGAGTTCGTGTACCGCGACGGGCCGGCCCCGCACGGCGAGCGGGTGCGCGGGATGCACGAGCGCCACCACCGGCTGCGGCGCGGTGGCGACGTACTCGATATCCGGATGCGCCGGGGGATTGTAGGCGAGGCCGATATGCGCGCGGCTCTCGGCGACTTCCTGCAGCAAGGTGCTGACCGGAAGGATATCGACGGTGACGTCGAGCTTCGGATAGCGCGCGCAAAAGTCGGTGAGCACCTCGTCCATCAGGCAGTCGATATAGCCTTCGCTGGTGGCGATGCGGATCTGGCCGTGTTGCAGGCCGTGCAGCGCCTGCAGGCGGTCTTCGAACAGTTCCTGCTGGGAGCGGCAGCCGCGCCAGTATTCGAGCAGGTGCGCCGCGGCTTCGGTCGGCCGGACGCCGCGCGGCTGGCGCTCGAACAGCGGCGCCCCGATTTCTTCCTCGAGCAGCCGGATCTGCCGCGTGATGACGGACGGCGACGTGTTGATGCTGTCGGCCGCGCCGCGGATCGAGCCGTGCGTCAGGACTTCATGGAAATAGCGCAGGCGGCGCTGGTTCAGTTCGCGCATGGTGTCGGTCCGTTTGCCGTGGAAGTGTTGCTCGTTGAGCAACGATAACTCGCTTAGGTTGCTATTGCGCTGCTTTTTCGGCTCCTCGACGATTCGAACGGAGTCGATCATCGATGCGGGATTCGAAGCAATACGCCCTAAAGGAGAGCGCATGTCCGCCATTCCATCCCCTCAAGACCCGGTCGCGCCCGACAGCCCGGCGCATCAGGCCCTGTACCGCAAGCTGAACTGGCGCCTGCTGCCGTTTCTGCTGCTCTGCTACACGTTCGCCTATCTCGATCGCGTGAATATCGGGTTCGCCAAGCTCTCGATGCAGGGCGACCTGGGGATCTCCGATGCGGTGTACGGGCTGGGCGCGGGCATCTTCTTTCTCGGCTATGTGCTGTTCGAGATCCCGAGCAACCTGCTGCTGCCGCGGATCGGCGCACGCAGGACCATCAGCCGGATCATGGTGCTGTGGGGCCTGACCTCGGCGGGCATGATGTTCGTCCACGACGAGACCACCTTCTACGGGATGCGCTTCCTGCTCGGCGTGTTCGAGGCCGGTTTCGCGCCGGGGATGATCTTTTACCTGACCTACTGGTATGGCCAGCGCCGCATGGCCGGCGTGATGGCGGTCGTGATGCTCGCGGGCCCGATCGGCGGCGCCTTCGGCTCGCCGCTGTCGGCGTGGCTGATGACCGGGCTGTCCGGTGCCCACGGCCTGGCCGGCTGGCAGTGGATGTTCATCGTCGAAGGCCTGCCGTGCGTGCTGCTCGGCGCGCTCGCACTCAAGGTCCTGTCCGACCGGCCGGCCGACGCAGCCTGGCTGACCGGCGACGAGAAGCGGTTGCTCGCTGCCGAGCTGCACGCACCCGGCGCCGGTCATCACTCGTTCGGACAGGTGTTGCGCGACCCGCGCGTGTACCTGCTGGCGTTCGCGTACTTCACGATCATCTGCGGAATCTACGCGGTGAGTTTCTGGCTGCCGTCGATCCTCAAGGCCGACGGCGTGACCGACACGATGCAGATCGGGCTGTACTCGATGATCCCGTACGTCTGCGCCGCGATCGCGATGATCGTCATCGGCCGCCGGTCGGACCGCCGCGGTGAACGCCGTTTCCACAGTGCCGTGCCGGCCCTGATCGGCGCGATCGCGCTGGCCGTGGCGACGACGGCCAACGGCAATCTCGTCGTCTCGCTGGTCGGCATGACGATCGCCACGTCGATGATCTGGGCCGCGTACACGGTGTTCTGGGCGATTCCGTCGCAATACCTGAAGGGCGACGCGGCCGCGGGCGGCATCGCGCTGATCAATACGATCGGTCTGATCGGCGGCTTCCTGAGCCCGACCATCATCGGCGCGATCCACTCGGCGACGGGCAGCATGGCAGCCGGCCTGCTGGTCATGGTCGCGCTGCTGGTCGCGGGCGCCGCGGTGCTCGTGGCGAACCGGCTGCCCGCGCCGCACGACGCGTTGGCGACGGCGTGATATCGCGGGCCCGCAGGCGCTCGCGACCTCCGTCGCGGCGTGGCGCGGCCCGTGCCTTGACTACCTGTTTCCGGAGACACGTTTTTGAACACGCGGATCTTGATTGCCGGCTTTCAGCATGAAACCAATACGTTTGCGCCGTCGAAAGCCGCTTACGCAAACTTCGAGCGCGGCGAGGGCTTCCCGGCCATGGTGCGGGGCGACGACGTGCTTGCCCTGCGCGACGTCAACATTCCCGCGGGCGGATTCATCGTCGCGGCGGAACGACGCGGCTGGACCCTGCTGCCGGTCATCTGGGCGGGCGCGAGCCCGTCGGCCCACGTGACCGAGGATGCGTTCGAGCGCATTGCCGGCGAAATCCTCGCGGCGGTTCGCAGCGGAGGCTACGACGCGGTGTACCTCGACCTGCACGGCGCGATGGTCGCCGAGCATACCGACGACGGCGAAGGCACGTTGCTGGAGCGCGTGCGGGCCGTGGTCGGCCCGGCCGTGCCGGTGGTCGCGTCGCTCGACCTGCATGCCAACGTCACCGCGAAGATGCTGCACGAGGCCGACGCGCTGGTCGCCTTCCGCACCTATCCGCATGTCGACATGGCCGAGACCGGTGAACGCGCGGCCGTGCTGCTCGAGCGCCTGCTCGTCTCGCGGGCGGCGGGTAGCCGCCCGCTGCATCGCGCGGTGCGGCGGCTGCCGTTCCTGATCCCGATCAACGGCATGTGCACGCTGCTCGAGCCTGCGCGCGGCATGTATGCGGAGCTCGCGGCGCTGGAAACCGGGGCCGTGGCGTCGCTGTCGTTCGCGCCGGGTTTTCCGGCGGCCGATTTTCCCGAATGCGGCCCGGTCATCTGGGGTTACGGCGATGACGCCGCGTCGGCCGAGGCCGCCGTGCAGGCACTCTACGACAGGATGCTGGCGGACGAGGCCGCGTGGCAGGTGCCGTTCCTGTCGCCCGACGCTGCCGTGCGCGAAGCGATGCGGCTTGCCGACGGGGCCGGCAAGCCGGTCGTCATCGCCGATACGCAGGACAACCCCGGTGCGGGCGGCGACTCGAACACGACGGGCATGCTGCGGGCATTGCTGCGCAATGGCGCGAGAGAGGCGGCGATCGGCCTGATCTGGGACCCCGCTGCCGCGGCGGCGGCTCATCGCGCCGGGGTCGGGGCGTTCGTCGAGCTGGCGCTCGGCGGCGTCTCCGGCGTGCCCGGCGACGAGCCGGTCCACGCGCGTTTCGAGGTCGTGAAGTTGTCCGACGGCGTATGCCGGTACGACGGCCCGATGATGAACGGCATGCGCGCGGATATCGGCCCCGTCGCCTGCCTGCGGATCGATGGTGTGCTGATCGTGGTGAGCAGCGGCAAGGCGCAGATGCTCGACCGCAATCTCTATCGCGTGGGTGGCGTCGAGCCGGAAGCGATGCGTATCCTCGTCAACAAGAGCTCGGTGCACTTTCGCGCCGATTTCCAGGGGATCGCCGAGGCGGTGCTCGTTGCCACGGCGCCGGGCCCGATGACGGCCGATCCGGCCGAGTTGCCCTGGACCCGGCTGGCCCCGGGCATCCGGATGAGGCCGATGGGCGACGCATTCGCCGGCAACGGCTGAAGCACGGCACGCCGCCGGCGCGCCGGTGCGCCGGCGAGCAGGCGGCTGTCCTGGACAACGCCGTCGCGCCGGCCGACACCGGGTGCCGCGCGTCGTTTCACGTCGCGCGGCGTGCTTGTATCCGTACCCGCGCGCGGCTCGGCGCTCACCCGCGCCGCGCCACCAGTTCCGACACCGTCTGCGCGGCCTGTTGCAGCGGCTCGAGAAACTCCTTCACCATCTGCTTCGCGGTATGCCGCTGCGCGTTGCCGCTGATGTTCATCGCCGCGATGATCTGCCCGCGCCGGTTGCGAATCGGCGCGGACAGCGACATCAGGCCCACTTCGAGCTCCTGGTCGACCACGGCCCAGCCCTGCTGGCGCACCTGTGCGATCGCCGCCTTCAGTTCACCGAGGTCGGTGATCGTGCGCGGCGTATGCGCGCGGATGCCGCTTTGCGCGAGCGTTTCGTCGAGCGCGGCGTCGTCGAGCGCGGACAGCAGCACGCGGCCCATCGACGTGCAGTACGCGGGCAGCCGGCTGCCGATCGACAGGTTGATCGTCATGATCTTGCGGGTCGGCACGCGCAGCACGTAGACGATCTCGGTGCGGTCGAGCACGGCCGCCGAGCAGCTTTCGTGGATCTGCTCGGACAGTTGCTCCATCACGGGATCGGCGAGATTCCAGAACGGCATCGACGTGAGGTACGCGAAGCCGAGCTCGAGGATCTTCGGCGTGAGCCGGAACAGCCGGCCGTCGGCCTCGACGTAGCCGAGCGTCTGCAGCGTGAGCAGGATCCGGCGTGCGCCCGCGCGCGTGAGCCCGGTGGCCGAGGCGACCTCGGTGAGCGTCTGCTCCGGACGGGCCGCGTCGAACGCGCGGATCACCGCGAGGCCGCGTGCAAACGACTGTACGTAGGAGTCGCCGGGTTTCGTCTGAGTGTCTTCGGTAGTCATGAGCGCCTGGAAAATCGTGCAGCCGAGAAGATAGCGCACGGGGCCCGACACGCCAACCGCACGGCGGGCCGGGCGCTTGACAGGTCGTCCCCGCACTCCCTATGATGCGTTGAACGTTCGATACACGATCTTATGTTCGTATATAGAACATTTAAGCGCATCCCGGCGGGCAATGCAAGGGGCGCGCCCTGTTCATTCCCCAGCCTGTCCTGGGACCGGAGACACTGATGACCGAAGCTTTTCTGTGTGATGCGATCCGTACGCCGATCGGGCGTTACGGCGGTGCACTGTCCGGCGTGCGCGCCGACGATCTGGGCGCGGTGCCGCTCAAGGCGCTCGTGGAGCGCAACCGCGACGTCGACTGGACGGCGATCGACGACGTGATCTACGGCTGCGCGAACCAGGCCGGCGAGGACAACCGCAACGTCGCGCGCATGTCCGCGCTGCTCGCGGGGCTGCCGCAGGGCGTGCCGGGTTCGACGATCAACCGCCTGTGCGGTTCCGGGATGGATGCGGTCGGCGTGGCCGCCCGTGCGATCAAGTCCGGCGAGGCCGCGCTGATGGTCGCGGGCGGCGTCGAGAGCATGACGCGCGCGCCGTTCGTGATGGGCAAGGCCGCGAGCGCATTCGCGCGCCAGGCCGACATCCACGACACGACGATCGGCTGGCGCTTCGTCAATCCGTTGATGAAACAGCTGTACGGCGTCGATTCGATGCCGGAGACGGCCGAGAACGTCGCGGTCGACTACAACGTCAGCCGTGCCGACCAGGACCTGTTCGCGCTGCGCAGCCAGCAGAAGGCCGCGCGTGCGCAGCAGGACGGCACGCTCGCCGAGGAAATCGTGTCGGTCACGATTCCGCAGAAGAAGGGCGATCCGGTGGCCGTGTCGCGCGACGAGCATCCGCGTGAGACGTCGCTCGAAACGCTTGCGAAGCTGAAGGGCGTCGTGCGCCCGGACGGCTCGGTGACGGCCGGTAACGCGTCGGGCGTCAACGACGGTGCCGCCGCGCTGCTGCTCGCGAACGAGGAAACCGCAAAGCGCTTCGGCCTGACGCCGCGCGCCCGCGTGCTGGGCATCGCGACGGCCGGCGTCGCGCCGCGCGTGATGGGCATCGGCCCCGCGCCTGCCACGCAGAAGCTGCTCGCCCGGCTCGGGATGACGATCGACCAGTTCGACGTGATCGAGCTGAACGAGGCGTTTGCGTCGCAAGGTCTCGCGGTGCTGCGCATGCTCGGCGTGGCCGACGACGATCCCCGCGTGAACCCGAACGGCGGCGCGATCGCACTGGGCCATCCGCTCGGCGCATCGGGCGCGCGTCTCGTGACGACCGCGATGTACCAGCTGCATCGCACGAACGGCCGCTTCGCGCTGTGCACGATGTGCATCGGCGTCGGCCAGGGTATCGCGATCGCGATCGAACGCGTCTGACCCGCGTTTCATGTCTCGCGGCGAAGCGGCGGCCACGAGCCGCTTCGCCGCTCGACCGCTTCGCCGCTCGACTGATTCGCCGCTTTGGAAACGATGCGCGGCACGAGGATGCTCGTGCCGCGCATCGTCGTTAACCGGCCTGCGACAGCTCCCTGAGACGCGCTTCGAGCGCGTCGATCTCGGTGTCCGCGAACACTTCGATCCCGTGCTCGCGCAGCAACGCCGCCGTGACACCGGCGCCCGCGTGCCGCCGGTTCCCGAAACTCCCGTCATGGATGAACGTGCTGCCGCACGACGGACTGCCGTCGGCCAGGATAGCGAAGCGGCAACCGTGCGTGCGCGCGAGGGCCAGCGCGGTTTGCGCGCCGGCGACGAACGGCGCTGTCACGTCCGTGCCGTTCACGTCGACGATGCGTGCGGCGCCCGACAGCACCTGCTGACCCGATGCGCCGCCGGCGATTTCGGCGGGCGGGCGCGGCACACTGAAGCCGCCGGCCAGTTCGGGGCAGACGGGCACGAGACGCCCTTCGCGCTGCCACCGTTCGAGTGCCGCGTGCGCGGTGGTTTTGGCCGAGCCGTTGTAACGCACCGGATGGCCGACCACGCACATGCTGACGAGGATCTTCGGTATGGTTGGCGGCTGTGCTTCGTCCTGCAATTTTGCTCTCCGTGATTGCGCGATGGCCGATGGCAGATGAGGCAAGGCGGGACATTCCGCGCTTCACCCGCGTGCCGGCGCGTCAGGCCGCGGGCCCTTCCAGATGAATGTCTTCCGGCTCGAGCGCGTAAAGCGCCGGGTCGGGCGATGTGCTGACCGTGAAGCCGAGCCGCAGGTAAAAGTCGATCGTGCGCTGCGACGGCGTCGCGGACACGTACAGGCGTGCGGCGCCCATCGCGCGCGCCTGCTCGCGGGCCGCGCGGTAGAGCTGCTCGCCGAGCCCGCAGCCGCGCCAGTCGCGGCTCACGTGCAGGAACTTCAGTTGCAGCATGTCGCCGTGCGGGCCGAGCGGCCGGCTGTCGACGACGACCGCCGCGACGAGCCGTTCGCCGTCGAACATGCCGAGGCACCAGCCGCCGCGATCGTGGCAGTCGATCAGGATCGGCGTGTAGTGGTCGGCTTCACCTTCTGGCCAGCCGCCGACGTCGTAGAACTCGGGAACGAGATGCAGCGCGCCGTCGCGCAGCACGTACAGGTGCTCGATGATCTCGCGCCGGTCGATGGTCCACACGAGCGGCACTTCGTCGCGCGTGAGCGGGCGTGCGGAAAGCGCGTCGCGTTCGGCGGCGGTGCGGCGCGTCATGCGGCCTCCCGATGCGCGGCGATCGCATACATCAGCGGAAGGCTCGGCATGTGACCGGGCGGCACCATCCGGCGGCCGTCCAGCTCGCGCATGCCGTCGAAGCCCTTCCAGCCGTTCGAATACGGATATTCGGTCAGGCGGTCGATGGTGAGCCCCGCCGACACGAGTGCGTTCACGACCTCGCCGATGCCCCACATGAACTCGTAGCTCGGATGCGGGTTCGCGAAATCGACGACGCCAGGATGGTCGTGCTGCGCGCCGAGCCCCGTGCCGGATACGGCGACGTAATCGCCGACGCCTGCCGGTTCCTCGGTCGCGTCGCTTTTGAAATAGTCATAGTGCGGCTTCCACTGTTCGTCGAAATACAGCGCGAACGGATGGAACTCGACCATCGCGAAACGACCGCCCGGCGCGAGCAGCGCGGCGATTCCGCGCGCCCATGCGTTCAGGTCGGACAGCCAGCAGATCGCGCCATACGACGTGAACACGCGATCGAAGCGCTCGCCGCGCGCGGCGGCCTCGGGCATCCAGTCGAGCACGTCGGCGCGCTCGAAACGCGCGGGCAGGCCCGCGTCGGCCGACAGTTGCCGTGCGAAGGCGATCGCTTCGTCGGAGATGTCGACGCCCGTCGCATCCGCGCCCTCGCGCACGAGGCTCAGCGTGTCCTGCCCCGCGTTGCACTGCAGGTGCAGGAGCCGCAGCCCGCCGACGTCGCCGAGCAGTTCGCGTTCTTCCGGATAGAGCGTCGAGCCGCCCGCGCGGAAAAACGCGGCCTGATCGCCTTTGTGGCTGTTATGCGCGACTGTCGCGCTATTCCAGGACAGCCGATTCAGTTCGTGTAATGCCTTTTTCATCGAATTCGAATACCGGTTGAATGGAGCAGGATAAACGGAATCGTTTCGCCGCGCGCAACGGCTGATGGCGTTGGTCTGCCGCGCGACGTCGTCGCGCAGCGTGGCGTGACATCTGGATGAACGCTCGCGGCGATTATTGCCGGATTATTTGATCGAAATCATGGCGGCGGGCGAATTGGATATTTTATGCGAGGAAAGGGTAAGGTTTTTCCCCAATATGCCGACAGTAAGATGAAGACCGTCGTTAAGCGATAAACCGTTTTTCGGCTACTGAGCGTGATTTCAGCGCGACGCGGACGACAGATCCGCCTTTCGGAGCCTTGCATGCGTAATAACCAGCCCGTTACCCAACAGGAATTCGATTTTCCCGACGACGTCACGCTGATGTCGACGACCGATGCAGACAGCATCATCACCTACGCCAACACGACGTTCGCGCAGGTGAGCGGCTTCACGACCGAGGAACTCGTCGGCCAGCCGCACAACGTCGTGCGCCACCCGGACATGCCGCGCGAGGCGTTTGCCGACATGTGGGCGACGCTCCAGCGCGGCGAACCGTGGACCGCGCTCGTGAAGAACCGCCGCAAGAACGGCGATCATTACTGGGTGCGCGCGAACGCGATACCCGTGATGCGCAACGGCGAGCCGCAGGGCTACATGTCGGTGCGCACGAAGGCGCCGCACGACGAGAGCGCGGCCGCCGATGCGCTGTATCGCGCGTTCCGCGACGGCAAGGCCGGCCAGCGCCGGTTCCACAAGGGGTTGGTGATCCGCACGGGGCTGCTGCGTATCGCGTCGCTGTCGCAGACGATGTCGGTGCGCGCGCGCGTGCATTCGGCGCTGTGCGTGCTTGCGCCGGCGGTCGTCGGCGCGGGCTGGGCGTGCGGGCTCGCCGGTGGCGGCCTCGCGGCATTTGCCGGCGTGACGGTCGGCGTGGCGGCGGCGGCCGGCCTGTGGCTCGATGCGCAGATCGTGCGTCCGCTGAAGCGGCTGCACGACCAGGCGCTGAACGTCGCGACCGGCGAAAGCCGGCGCGGCGTGCGGATGAACCGCGTCGACGAGATCGGCATGACGCTGCGCACGATCAACCAGCTCGGGCTGATGTTCCGCTGGCTCGTCGACGACGTCAGCGAGCAGGTGCACAACGTGCAGCGCGCGAGCAACGAGATCGCGCAGGGCAACAACGACCTGAGCGCGCGCACCGAGCAGGCGGCGTCGAGCGTGCAGGAGACGGCTGCGTCGATGGCCGAAATGACGGCGACCGTCGACAGCAACGCGGAGACCGCGCTGCAGGCGAACCGGCTCGCGATGTCGGCGAGCGAAGCGGCCGGGCGCGGCGGGCAGGCGGTGGGCGAGGTCGTCGCGACGATGAGCGACATCACCGCCAGCTCGCGAAAGATCTCGGACATCATCGGCGTGATCGACGGCATCGCGTTCCAGACCAACATCCTTGCGCTGAACGCGGCCGTGGAAGCGGCCCGCGCCGGCGAACAGGGGCGCGGCTTCGCGGTGGTTGCCGGCGAGGTGCGGGCGCTCGCGCAGCGCAGCGCGAACGCGGCGAAGGAGATCAAGACGCTGATCGGCGCGAGCGTCGAGCGCGTCGAGTCGGGCGCGCGGCGCGTGGACGAGGCGGGCAAGACGATGGAGGACATCGTCGCGCAGGTGAAGCGCGTGTCGGATCTGATCGCGGAGATCAGCTCGTCGACGGCCGAGCAGAGCACGGGGGTTGCGCAGGTCGACCAGGCGGTGGTGCACCTGGACAACATCACGCAGCAGAACGCGGCGCTGGTCGAGCAGAGCACGGCGGCATCGGAGAGCCTGAAGCAACAGGCAACGCGTCTCGTGGATGCGGTGAACGTGTTCCGGTGATCGTCGGGGCGCGCACGCCATGTGCGCGCCCGATCAATGCATCGTGACATCGTGATTGACGCGCGCAATGCGCGTTCAGGTTTTTCGATTCAATCAAAATGCGCGAAACGAGAAATATTCGTATTCAAGATTCTGCATTTATGCATTGAATCGATTTTGGCGAATTACGCGAATTAATCAGACGAATATCCGGGAAACCGTTGTCTGGCATGGTGTTTAGTTTCATCAGTAAACGAATTGTTCGGTAAAGACAAGGTGATGCATTTTTAATGCATATTTACCCGGGCAAGGCATAATGTTTTCGTAAAAGTTGCCGAAAGTGCAGGAGCATGACCAATGCGCATGCGGATTGACCGCAATGTGCAGGGTCGCGAATCAATCGACAAGCGGACGCAAGATCCGTTACCCGGAGCTCCACACCATGCGCAACAACCAGCCCGTCACGCAACGCGAATTCGATTTTCCCGACGACGCGACGCTGATGTCGACCACCGACGCGAACAGCTACATTACCTACGCGAACGCGGCATTCATCCAGGTCAGCGGATTTTCTCCCGAAGAGATCGAGGGCCAGCCGCACAACGTCGTGCGGCATCCGGACATGCCGAAGGAGGCGTTCGCCGACATGTGGGCGACGCTCAAGGGCGGCGAGCCGTGGACCGCGCTCGTGAAGAACCGCCGCAAGAACGGCGACCACTACTGGGTGCGTGCGAACGCGATACCCGTGATGCGCAACGGCGAGCCGAAGGGCTATATGTCGGTGCGCACGAAGGCGACGCGCGACGAGATCGCGGCCGCGGAGGCGCTCTACAAGGACTTCCGCGAAGGGCGGGCCGGCAACCGGCATTTTCACAAGGGGTTGATTGTCCGCAAGGGCGTGGCCGGTTTCACGTCGCTGTTCCAGACGATGTCGGTGCGCGCGCGGCTCCACGCGGCGCTGTGCGGGTTTGCGCCGGTCGTGGTGGCTGGCGCATGGGCGTGCGGGCTGGCCGGTGGCGGGCTCGCCGCGTTCGCGGCGGTGACGGCCGGCGCCGCGGTGGCCGCGGGGCTGTGGCTCGATGCGCAGATTGCGCGCCCGCTCGTGCAGTTGCGCGACGAGGCGTTGCGCGTCGCGACCGGCGAGAGCCGCAGCGGCGTGCGGATGAATCGTGTCGACGAGATCGGCATGACGCTGCGCACGATCAACCAGCTCGGGCTGATGTTCCGCTGGCTCGTCGACGATGTCAGCGAACAGGTGCTGAACGTGCAGCGCGCGAGCAACGAGATCGCGCAGGGCAACAACGACCTGAGCGCGCGTACCGAGCAGGCTTCGACGAGCGTGCAGCAGACGGCCGCATCGATGGCCGAGATGACGGCGACCGTGTCGAGCAATGCGGAGACGGCACTGCAGGCGAACCAGTTGTCGGTGTCGGCGAGCGAAGCGGCCGGGCGCGGCGGGCAGGCGGTGAGCGAGGTGGTGGCGACGATGAACGACATCACGGCCAGCTCGCGAAAGATCTCGGACATCATCGGCGTGATCGACGGCATCGCGTTCCAGACCAACATCCTGGCGCTGAATGCGGCCGTTGAAGCGGCGCGCGCCGGCGATCAGGGGCGCGGTTTCGCGGTGGTGGCGGGCGAGGTGCGGGCGCTCGCGCAGCGCAGCGCGAACGCGGCGAAGGAGATCAAGACGCTGATCGGCGCGAGCGTCGAGCGCGTCGAATCGGGTGCGCGGATCGTCGACGGCGCGGGCAAGACGATGGAGGACATCGTCACGCAGGTGAAGCGCGTGTCGGATCTGATCGCGGAGATCAGCTCGTCGACGGCCGAGCAGAGCACGGGGGTTGCGCAGGTCGACCAGGCGGTGGTGCACCTGGACAACATCACGCAGCAGAACGCGGCACTGGTCGAGCAGAGCACAGCGGCATCGGAGAGCCTGAAGCAGCAGGCGACGCGGCTGGTGGAGGCGGTGAACGTGTTTCGGTGATGGTGGGGGCGCGTGAAGCAGGAGGAAGCCGGCCCGCGTTGTGCGGGCCGGCTTGGGCGTGTCCTGCTATGTCATTGCGCCCTGGGTATGGGATTCAGGTTCGGGCAACAGTGGTTGGGGCACCCCGGACTGACGTTCACTTCAACGCGTCGCCCGGATTGACCGAATTCGTCCGGCTTGAAAATCTTCCCCGCCAGGGCGTTTTTCTCGCCACGGATCGAATGCCGATCCAGAACAGCCATCACGTTTTCCGCTCGTTGCGTTGCGAGCTGTTGCGCGTTGTTCTCGGTTCGTTCGGCCAGTCCGATAAGCCAGACCGTATCAATGATCGGAAAGCGCTTGTGCATGTCGCTCGACCATGCCGACAACCTCGAGAGTTCGGTCGGAGAAATCGCACTCGAATCCGCATCGAAAACAATATCGATGTAATGGGCGGGCATGTTCGACGCGCCGTCACAGGCGAACGCTGCCTGTGCGCAGCTCAACGCGAGCGCGGCGGCGGTCAGGAGTTTAGACGCCATCGATATCGTACCCGCGGCGCTGTTGGCATTTTTGAATGAGGACACCCGCATCCGGGATGCGTTCCATGGTCAGCGATTGATGAGTTTGCTGTGTGGCGCTACTCGTGGGTCGTCGCACATCCATGCGCAGCTACCTTTATCTTTGATTCGTGATACTGCTAGCCGAACGAGTCACTGCAGAATTTCGAATAGCCGGCAATGCCTCGCTTGTGCGGGCTGGGTTCGCATACGACGGCGTGATTTTGGCCTCTGTCCGGCAGGCTTGCACAATTGGATTCCTGTTGTCGGGGAGTCTGAAGCAGCAGGCGACGCGGCTGGTGGAGGCGCTCAACCTGTTCCGCTAATCGCGGGAACCTGCGAGGCAGGAGGAAGACGGCCCGCATCGCGCGGGCCGGCGTGGGTGCGTCGTGTTACCTCATTGCGCCCTGGGTGTGGGATTCAGGTTCGGGCAGCAGTGGTTAGGGCATCCCGGACCGAATGTGATCTCGACGCGCCGCCCGTTGTCATCAAACTCGCTCGCAGGAAACGGCAGCTTGTAGATTCGCGCGATCATCGAATTTCGTTCGCCCCGAATCAAGAATTGATCTAGCGCGCTTTTGACGTTCGCTGCGCGTCGGTGCGCAAGCTCTTGCGCGCTTCGTTCCGTCGGTTCGGCCAATCCGACAACTGATACCACATCGACAATGGGGAAGCGATTGCGCATGTCGTTCGACCACGCGGAAAGCTTCGCCAGTTCGGAGGTAGATAGGTCGCTTGAATTGTTGTCGAATCGAACATCGAAATCCCAACCGGGCATGTTCGACGGACCATCGCATGCGAACGCCGTATGTGCGCAGCTCAACACGAGCGCGGCGGCAGTGACGACCTTATTCAATGTCAACAACGTACCCCGCGATGCTGTCGGCATTGTTGATTGCCAAGTCTGGGTTTGACCGTCCCCAACCGGGGAGCAAGGGCGTAATCGTGTATTGGTCATCGGTCGACGACATGGTGTCTTGGAAATGGGTGGCTTCGTGAATGATAGTTGACACGTGTGAATCAGCGTTCGCTGTCCACGGGCGCATCGTGCAGAATCGCCCACTGATGGCGATCGTGTGGGTTGCCGTGTCGGGCGCGCATACGTGGGCGGCCTCGTTTGTCGTTCCTCGTGGGTGAGGCGTGCAACCCGTCGCAAGATCGCCAGCGCTGCCGCTTCGAACCACATTGTTCTCGTTGAATGCTCGAACCACGGCAAGCACTTTCGTCAGGCCGGTGAGTAGGTGCATACGCGTGCGCTCGTCGTTTCGACCGAACCATTTGAATACCCGGCCCTTATCGACCTTCGACCACTTTTGTAAATCAGCAATGCGGATCGTCAACCGGTCAATCGCTCGTCCTTGCGCTACGGAAAAGACCTTGCGGAATTCCGAGTTGGTCATGTTTTCGCAGATCGGTCGCAAGTCAACATCGGCAAATGTCTGCGATCCTGCGGTGGTGTTTGTTGTTGTCTCGGCGACGGTAGTTTGGTTTCCCATCGTTTCAGTCCTCGATTACAAGCTTCAATGCTTCCGCATGTTCGGTTCGTACGCGCACGGTACAGCCGTGCTGATCACTCACGCCGGATGCATGCACGTTTCCGGATCGATCCTTGATCCAGTAGCGCACGTTGCTTAACGGTTGCTTCGTCCTCACGTCGCGGATCACAAATTGATCGCTGTAAATGTCCGATGCCGGCGCGTACCGCGTGGGTGGGAATGCCGAATATCTGACTCCGGGCCATGAGTCGCGTATTGATCGATCGTGACATCTTCAACTGCGATGATCGGCGGCGTGTGTAGCCGCTGCACCGTCGCGTAAAGACGGATCAACGAGCGAAGAAAGTAAGGGCAGGCGGCATGCTCTTCTTTCATGGACTCGGATGCCTTGTGTATGGATGAGCTACAGACAGTGGCCGGTAAGATTTTCCTTGTCTATAGAACGAGTACGATTTTTATTTTGGAGTCCAATGGAAGTTGATGATGTGAAGCGATCGTCGAAGCTGAGGCGAAGGGGGCGAGCAGAGCGCGACCGGGAAACTCCCCACTCGTACTACACTCCGGCGACTGTGAACATGTGTCACGGCGTCACCAGCTGTAGCGGCGACTGCGAGTGCTGACTTTGCGCACACGGGGTTGTCAGGGGAAGTGTTCAAGCGCGTGCACCCCGCATCGAGGCGGAACGCTCTACCCAGCGGCTTGCACTGAAATGGGAAACGAGACTTGACCGAGATTCGCGCGCGATATGACGTATCGGCGGATACAGCGATCGAAACAGGGTACGCAGAGCGTGGCGATCTCGTGCGTATCGAGGCGACGCGGGCACGACGGAGAGGGACGCCGGCCCGCGTCGGACCGCCCGGTTCCGGCCGGGCGGTCAGGGCCTGTCACCGAAGCGGTGCCAGGCCCTGAACCGTCAGACGGCGAGGCAGAGGTACTTGATCACGACGTAGTCGTCGATGCCGTAGTGCGAGCCTTCGCGGCCGAGGCCCGATTGCTTCACGCCACCGAACGGTGCGACTTCGTTCGAGATCAGGCCCGTGTTCACGCCGACCATCCCGTATTCGAGCGCTTCGGCGACCTTCCACACGCGGCCGATGTCGCGGCTGTAGAAGTAAGCGGCGAGGCCGAACTCGGTGTCGTTCGCGAGGCGGATCACTTCGTCGTCGCTGCCGAACTTGAACAGCGGCGCGAGCGGCCCGAACGTCTCTTCCTTCGCGACCTTCATCGCCGGCGTGACGCCCGTCAGCACGGTCGGCTCGAAGAAGCCGTGGCCCAGCGCGTGGCGCTTGCCGCCCGTCACGACGGTCGCGCCCTTCGCGAGCGCGTCCTCGATGTGCGCCTCGACCTTCAGCACCGCTGCTTCGTTGATCAGCGGGCCTTGCGTGACGCCCGGCTCGGTGCCGCGGCCCACCTTCAACTGGCCGACGGCAGCCGCGAGCTTCTGCGCGAACTGGTCGTACACGGCTTCATGCACGTAGAAGCGGTTCGTGCACACGCAGGTCTGGCCGCTGTTGCGGTACTTCGATGCGATCGCGCCCTGCACGGCCGCGTCGAGATCGGCGTCGTCGAACACGATGAACGGCGCGTTGCCGCCAAGCTCCAGCGACACCTTCTTGACCGTCGCCGCGCATTGCGACATCAGCAGGCGGCCGACCGGCGTCGAGCCGGTGAACGACAGCTTGCGCACGATCGGGTTCGACGTCAGCTCGCCGCCGATCGCCTTCGGGTCGCCCGTGACGACGCTGAACACGCCGGCCGGCACACCCGCACGCTCGGCCAGCACGGCCATCGCGAGCGCGGAGAACGGCGTCGCCTCGGCCGGCTTCACGACGATCGGACAGCCCGCGGCGAGCGCCGGGCCGACCTTGCGCGTGATCATCGCCGCCGGGAAGTTCCACGGCGTGATCGCCGCGCACACGCCGATCGCTTCCTTCGTCACGACGATGCGCTTGTCGCTCGCCGGCGTCGGGATCGTGTCGCCATACACGCGCTTGCCTTCTTCCGCGAACCATTCGAGGAACGATGCGGCATAGCCGATCTCGCCCTTCGCTTCGGCCAGCGACTTGCCCTGCTCGGTCGTCAGGATCAGCGCGAGGTCGTCGGCGTTTTCCATCATCAGGTCGTGCCACTTGCGCAGGACGACCGCGCGTTCCTTCGCGGTCTTCTTGCGCCACGCCGGCCATGCGGCGTTCGCGGCTTCGATCGCGTGACGCGTCTCGGCCGTGCCCATCGCCGGCACCGTGCCGAGCAGGCCGCCCGTCGCCGGGTTGCGGACTTCGAACGTCTCGCCGTTCGTCGCGCCTTGCCATTCGCCGTTGACGTACGCCTGCTGGCGGAACAGCGACGGATCTTTCAGTGCCAGGGTTTCCTGAACAGTGCTCATGTGAATCGCCTGCTTTGAAGATGACGGATAAAAAGGCCGCCGCCGTCTTGACGACGGCGGCGGCGCATTCAGAAGGCAGGAACTCAGGCCGGCACGCCGACCGTTTCCTTCAGCACTTCCTCGAGGATCACGAGCGCTTCGTCGAACACGGCCTGCGGGATCGTCAGCGGGAACAGGAAGCGCACGACGTTCGAGTACACGCCGCACACGAGCAGCAGCAGGCCGCGCTCGAGCGCACGTGCCTGCACGCGCTTCGTGAATTCCGCATCCGGCTCGCCCGAACCCGGCTTCAGGAACTCGACCGCGATCATCGCGCCCGGGCCGCGCACGTCGGCGATCTGCGGCACGTCGGCCTGCAGCGCGTTCAGCTTCGCCTTCAGCACGTCGCCGAGTTGCGTGGCACGGTCGCACAGCTTCTCTTCGTCGATGATCTCGAGCACGGCATGCGCCGATGCGACGGCCAGCGGGTTGCCCGCATACGTGCCGCCGAGGCCGCCGGGTGCTGCCGCGTCCATCAGGTCGGCACGGCCGACGACGCCCGACAGCGGCATGCCGCCCGCGAGGCTCTTCGCCATCGTGATCAGGTCGGCCAGCACGTCGTAATGCTGCATCGCGAACAGCTTGCCGGTACGCGCGAAGCCCGTCTGCACTTCGTCGGCGATCAGCAGGATGCCGTGTTCGTTACAGATCTTGCGCAGCGCGCGCACGAATTCGGCCGGCGCCGGGTTGAAGCCGCCTTCGCCCTGGACCGGTTCGAAGATGATCGCGGCCACGCGCTTCGGATCGATGTCGGCCTTGAACAGCATCTCGATCGCCTTGATCGAGTCGGCCGTCGTCACGCCGTGCACGGCGTTCGGGTACGGCGCATGGAACACGTCGCCCGGGAACGGGCCGAAGTTCAGCTTGTACGGGGCGACCTTGCCGGTCAGCGCCATGCCCATCATCGTGCGGCCGTGGAAACCGCCCGAGAAGGCGATGACGCCCGGACGGCCGGTGGCCGCGCGTGCGATCTTGATCGCGTTCTCGACGGCTTCCGCGCCGGTCGTGAAGAACGCGGTCTTCTTCGGGAAATCGCCCGGCGCGCGTGCGTTGATCTTCTCGGCCAGCTCGACGTACGACGCGTACGGGACGATCTGGTAAGCGGTGTGCGTGAAGTTGTTCAGCTGGTCCGCGATCGCCTTGACGATCTTCGGGTGGCGGTGGCCGGTGTTCAGCACCGCGATGCCGGCGGCGAAATCGATGAAGCGGCGGCCTTCGACATCCCACAGTTCCGCGTTCTCGGCGCGGGCTGCGTAGAAATCGCACATCACGCCGACGCCGCGCGGGGTGGCGGCGTTCTTGCGGGCCTGCAGGTCGGCATTCTTCACGGTCATCTCCTTGATGTTCTTTCCGGTGAGGTGAAAATCGGGCGCTTCGACAGCCCATGGAGGCGACTATAATCACATTTGGCTCTGGCAATCAGAGCCATTTCAATAAATATTCAGGAGCCAATCATGCGCGCGAGCGTGTTGTCGGACTGGCTGGCGCAGCGCCTCGTGCGAGGCGGCGAACAGCCGATCTACCGGCAGCTTCACCGGCTGCTGCAACAGGCGATCCTGTCGCGTGAACTGCCGGCCGGCACGCGCGTGCCGTCGTCGCGGCTCCTCGCGGCCGAACTCGGGATCGCGCGCAACACGGTCACGCAGGTTTACGAACAGCTTGCGCTCGAAGGTTATGTGAACTCGGCGACCGGCCGCGGTACGTTCGTGGCCGACAGCGCGCCCGACGAGATCGTCGGCGCGCCGCCCGACGCGGCCGCCACCCACCCGGCGTTCGTGCAGCCGTCCGCGCGGCGGCTGTCGGCACGCGGCACGCGGCTCGTCGAAGGGGCCGGCGTGTCGAAACGGCAGGGCGGCGCGTTCATGCCGGGCGTGCCCGATGTGTCGCGCTTTCCCGCGCGCGTATGGACGCGGCTGCACAACAAATACTGGCGGCGGCTGCGCCCCGACCTGCTGACCTACGCGCCGGGCGGCGGGCTCGCGCTGCTGCGCGAGGCGCTGGCCGATTACCTGCGCACGTCGCGCTCGGTGCGCTGCACGCCCGAGCAGATCGTGATTACGACCGGCATCCACCAGTCGATCGATCTCGCGGTACGGCTGCTGACCGACCCGGGCGACGCGATCTGGACCGAGGACCCGTGCTACTGGGGCGTGCGCAGCGTGCTGAACGTGTCGGGGCTGACGACGCGGCCGATCCCGGTCGACGACGAAGGCATCGCCCCGTCGGCGGCCGATCTCGCCGAACCGCCGAAGCTGATGCTCGTCACGCCGTCGCACCAGTATCCGCTCGGGATGGTGATGAGCCTCGCGCGGCGGCGGATGCTGCTCGAATACGCACGCCAGCACGGTTGCTGGATCATCGAGGACGACTACGACAGCGAATTCCGCTACGGCAGCCGCCCGCTTGCGTCGCTGCAGGGGCTCGACACGGCCGGGCAGGTGATCTACGTCGGCAGTTTCGGCAAGACGCTGTTCCCGGGGCTGCGGGTCGGCTACCTGGTCGCGCCCGAGCCGCTCGCGGAGAGTTTCGCGACCGCGAGCGCCGAGTTGTACCGCGAAGGGCAGTTGCTGCAGCAGGCGGTGCTTGCCGAATTCATCGCGGAAGGGCACTTCGTGTCGCATATCCGCAAGATGCGCACGCTGTACGGACAGCGCCGCGAGGTGCTGCTCGACGCGGTCGCGCAACGCTATGGCGACACGCTGCACGCGCTCGGCAGCGATGCCGGGCTGCATCTGGTCACGCAGTTGCCGGAAGGCGTCGACGATCGTGCGGTCGCGCAGGCCGCGCTCGAACGCAATATCGTCGTGCGACCGTTGTCGGGTTATTACGCGGACCGCGAACGCGCGGCGTCGGGGTTGCTGCTCGGTTATGCGTGCGTGCCGGAGGACGAGATCGCGACGGCGTTCGCGACGCTCGCCGAGGCGATCGATGAGCGGGCATTCGGCGGGGTGGCGGCGGCTTGAACGGCGCTGCCGGTTGCGGCATGCCGTTGCGACGCCTGCCGCCGCCATCGGGACCGCGCAGCGCCATGCCCTGCGCACCGCCGGGCGCACGCGTGTTCTGCCGGACCCGTCGCGAACCTCAATACCCGATCCACACCGCGAACGTCAGCACGACACACGACAGCGCGAGCAGCGTCAGGAACAGTGGCAGCACGAAGCGGATCCACGCGCCGAAATCGACGCGTGCCGTTGCCAGATACGCAAGCAGCATCCCCGACGTCGGCGTGACGAGGTTCGTCAGCCCGCCGCCGAGCACGAACGCGAGCACCGACGTCTGCCCGCTCACGCCGGAGAGCTGCGCGATCGGCCCGATGATCGGCATGCTGACCGCTGCCTTGCCCGATACCGACGGAATGAACACGTCGAGCACCATCTGCACGCCCATCAGCCCGTTCGCGACCCACACCGGCGATTGCCCGTCCGCGAGCCGCGTGAAGAAATTGATCAGCGTGTCGAGCACGAGGCTGTTTTGCAGCAGCAGCTCGACGGACGCGGCGAGCCCCATCAGCAGCGCGGCGAGCATCATGTTCTTCATCCCGTCGACGAACGCATCGGCCGCACTGCGCGAATCGAGCCCGCCGATGATGGCCGTCGCGATGCTCACGGCCGTGTAGAACGCGGCCAGCTCGACGTTGCCCCACTTCAGTTCGCGCGTCCCGTAGATCAGCATCGCGACCGCCGCGGCGAACACGAGCAGCGTCGCCTTGTGGCGCAGCGACAGCTTCGCGGCGGCGTGCGCGGCCTGCCCTGCGGCGGCCTGCCCGGGCCGATAGCCGGTGTTGCGCACGTAGCGCAGCAGGTACAGGATGCCGATCGTCAGGAATACGACGAATACGGCCGCGCGCAGCGCGACGCCGCTGAACAGCGGCACGCCGACGAGCGGCTGGGCAACGGCGAGCGCGAGCGGGTTCGTGACCGATGCGATATAGCCGATCTTCGCGGCGATCGCGACGAGCGCGACCGCGAACAGGTCGGACAGGCCGAGGCGACGGGCGATCACGACCACCATCGGAATGATCACGAGATACTCGGAGATGAAGCCGAGCAGCGTGCTGCCGAGCCCGATCAGGATCATCAGCAGCGGCGTCAGCAGGTACGCATTGTTGCCGGTGAGCTGCAGCAGCCGGTCGATGCCCGCATCGACGACACCCGTGCGGCGCATCACGCCGAACATCCCGCCGACGAACATCACCATCACGATCAACGGCGCGTTCTTCAGCAGCCCTTGCGGGACCGCGACGAACGCGGAGACGAGGCTTGCCGGCAGCGCATGCGCGGACGTGCTGTGGCTGACAGCCGGCGCGACGAGTGTCGTGAGCGCAGTCGTCTTCGGCACCACGTGATAGGTGCCCGGCACGACGAGCCGGCCGTCGCGGGCGAACTGGCCGGAGTCGACGAGCCACGTGAGCGCGATCGCGGCGGCGAGCACCCACAGCATCATCACCACGGGGTGCAGCATCTTGCCGTGCGGATGCGGCGCGTGAGCGGCGGGCGCTGCCGGAGCGGCCGCCGCAGGATCGCCGGCCGCGAGGGCGGTAGTGTCGGTGCCGGGCGTGCCGGGCGTGCCGGCCGGGTTCGGGGAAGAGGCGGACATCGGATCCTCGTCGAAGAAGAAGCGGGCCGTCAGGCCGGTTGCAGCGCGGCGCGCGCCGGGACGTAGCCGAGTTCGGCGGAAATGGCGAGGCTGCACGCCTGCAGCCGTTCGAGATAGTCGGGAATGTCGGCATGACTCACGCGCACCTCGGGCCCCGTCACGCTCACCGAGGCGACCGTCGCGCCCGTCAGGTCGCGCACCGGCACCGCGATCCCGACCGCGCCGGGCGTCACCTCGCCGCTGCTCACTGCATAGCCCTTGCGGGCGACCGCGTCGAGTTCGCCGGCGAGTTTCGCCGGGTCGTCGGCGAGCCCGTTCCGGCGCAGTTGCGCGAGATATTCGTCGCGCACCGCGTCGGGCGCGAACGCGAGCAGCACCTTGCCCGATGCGCCGAAATTGATCGGCCGGCGGTTGCCGACCGCGCCGACGGTGCGCACCGCGTGAGTGGTTTCGCAACGCGCGACACACACCGATTCGAGCCCTTCGCGCACGCGCAGCACGATGGTCTCGTTGATCGCCTGGTTGAGCGCGAGCATGTGCCGGTGCGCGGCCCGCACGAGCGCGTTCTGCTGCGACGCGGCCACGCCGATCACGAACGCCTGCGGGCCGAGCGCATAGGTGGACGTGCGCGGGTCCTACACGACGAAGCGATGCAGTTCGAGCGTGCACAGCATCCGGTACGTGCGCGACTTGTTGATGCCGAGTTGCGACGCCAGCTCGGTCACGCCGAGGTGCGGGTGCTCGGCCACGTAGGTCAGCAGCTTCAGTGCGCTGTCGACGGCGTCGACGATGTAGGTCGTCATGCGGTGTCTCCCTGCGGCGCGATGCGCGCGCGGACGTAATCGGCGAGCGCATCGAGATATGCATCGACCGAGCGCTTCAGCGTGGCGAACCCGGCGTGTTTCGCGAACGCGGCCTCGTCCATGTACAGCGCGCGGTTGAATTCGACCTGGATGCTGTGGCGCTGCCGTGCGGGATCGGCGAGCGCGGTCAGCAGGTCGCCGCCCTGGTACGGGTCGTTGACCTGCACGCGATAACCGGCATCGGTGAACCACTGCGCGGTCCACGCGGTGAAGGCCGGATCCGCGGTCGTGCCGCGCCGGTCGCTGACGACGACGTCCGGCCGCAACACACCCGCATCGACGTTCATCGCGTTGCCGCGCGATTTCATCGAATGGCAGTCGATGTGCCACAGCGCGCCGTGCGCGGCATACAGCGGCTCGGCGATGCCGGCGAGCGCGCGGCGGTACGGCAGGTAGTACGCGTCGATCCGGTGGCGGACTTCCGCGAGCGACAGCTTGCGGTCGTACAGCGGCACGCCGGGCAACGCATCGCGCCGGATCAGCCCCATCCCGCGCTGCGTATACGGCTGCGGCGCAAGCGGCTCGGGCCACGGCTCGGCGAGCAGCGTCGCGTCGATGTCGGTTTCCGCGCGGTTCGGATCGATGTACGCGCGCGGAAACGTTGCGCCGAGCAGCGTGCCGCCGCGAGCAGGGGCGCCGGCCCACAGTTCGTCGATGAAAGCGTCCCACGTCGTGCGGATCGCGTCGTCGGGCGCGACGGTGGCGAAGTCCGGCGGATACGCGATGCCGCTGTGCGGCGAGTCGACGACGATCGGCAGGGCCGGCTCCGTCGGCGTCGCGACGAAATGCGCGGACGATGCACCGGCAGCCGCGGTGTTGCAATTAAACGTCAGCATGAGGATCAGGTTCTTTACCTAGTTTTTTGAAGCGTCTCGTTCGTTCGTTTTAATGATTAAAACAGCGTATCAATATTTCACAACGACTCAAAATCGCGGTCAAGGGCTTTTTGCGGCACCGGGATTACGCGTCGAGAACGGCCTGTAATGCCCGCCGCTATTGGGCATGTTTCATTCCTCGAAACACGTTGCGATACATGGCTATCCGGCTCCCGGACGTCATTTTTGGCGTCGCTTGACGCTTCAAATCGCCGAATTCAACAATGAATAAGACGATGTTTTATTCAATAAAACACGTCTTGAGCGAAATAAAACGCTCCCCATATTCAATCGACAAAAAGGGGTCGGAGATGAAGCGGAAAAGGTTGGCAGTCGCGCTGGCAGGTATCGCAATGGCGGCGGCCGCGACGCAAGTACGGGCGCAATCGAGCGTGACGCTGTACGGCGTGGTCGATTCGGGGATCACGTACACGAACAACCAGAACGGCCGCGCTGCGTGGCAGGCGACCGGCGGCAACGAGCAGGGCACGCGCTTCGGGCTGCTCGGCAAGGAGGAACTCGGTGGCGGCACGCGCGCGGTGTTCCGGCTCGAGAACGGCTTCAACATCGAGAGCGGCGCCGCGAGCCAGGGTGGCCGGCTGTTCGGGCGCCGGGCCTACGTGGGGCTGGAAAACGACCGCTGGGGCACGCTGACGATGGGCCGCCAGTACAACGCCGCGCAGGAAGTGCTGGAGCCGCTGCAGATCGGTGCGACCACCGCCCTCACGCAGTACGCGCTGCATCCGTTCGACACCGACGACCTGAACAACACGTTCCGCACCAACAACTCGGTGCAGTACCAGACGCCCACGTGGTACGGACTGCGCGCGGTCGGCCTGTACGGCTTCTCGAATTCCACGTCGTTCGCGGAAAACCGCGTGTGGAGCCTCGGCGCGAGCTACGAGAACGGGCCACTGCAACTCGGCGCGGCCTACGTGCGCGTCGACCATCCGGCGCTCGACACGACCGGCGCGGCGGCGTCCGACAACTACTACACGTTCATCAAGGGCGTGACGCGCCAGCAGATCTGGGGCGCGGGCGGCGCATACGCATGGGGCGCCGCGACCTTCGGGTTGCTGTACACGAGCTCGCTGTTCAACCTGCAGACGGGCGGCGCGATGCGCTTCAACAACTACGAGGGCAGCGTGCGCTACCTGATGACGCCCGCACTGCAGTTCGCGCTCGGCGAAACCTACACGCAGGTGCTCGCGTCGCAAGGGCCGAAGCCGAGTTCGCACTACCTGCAGACGAGCGTCGGCGCGCAGTATTTCCTGTCGAAGCGCACCGATATCTACGTGAACGCGTTCTACCAGCGCGCTTCATCGAACGTGGTGGCGGCGATCGAAGGGATCTCGAATCCGTCGAGCACGCGTACGCAGATCGTGGCGGTGACGGGCATCCGGCACAAGTTCTGACGCAGCGGCAGGCCGCGGGCGGGGCGCGCCGCCTACAGGCGGATCAGCGCCGCGCCCACGACCACCAGCGCGCACGCGGCAAGCCGCTGCGCGCCGGGCCGCTCGCGCATCACGAGCCAGCCGATCGCGACCGCGAAGATCGAACTCGTTTCCCGCAGCGCCGACACCGTCCCGACCGGCAGGTACCGGTACGCGAGGATCACGATCCCGTATGCGGCGAGCGAGATCGTGCCGGCGATCGCGCCCTGCGTGAGCGCCGTGCGCGAGGCGAGTACCGCGCGCGGGCCGCCACGTACCGCGCAGACCAGCACGAACTGCGGCACGCTCCACAGCACGTACACCCACGCGATGTAGCCGAGCGCACTGCCGGACACGCGCGAGCCGATGCCGTCGCAGATCGAATACGCGGCGATGAACACGCCCGTGAGCAGCGCAAACGGTACGCCTTCACCGGAGAACCGGAAGCCGCGCCGCAGCGCGAGCGACATGATGCCGAACGACACGAGCGCGATGCCTGCGAAGCCGAACGGGGTCGGCTGTTCGTGGAGAAAGGCGAGCGCGAGCACCGACACGAGCAGCGGCGAGATCCCGCGCGCGATCGGATAGATCTGCCCGAACTCGCCGCTGCGATAGGCGCGCGCCAGCGTGAAGCAGTACGCGACCTCGAGCGCGGCCGACGCGACGATATACGGCCACGCGGCGGGTGCCGGCGCGGGCAGCAGCGCGGCGCCGGCGATGCCGATCGCGAAATAGGGCAGCGACATCGTGCCGAGCTGTACGAGCCGGTCTTCGCTGACGTGGAGGAAGGCATTCCAGATGGCGTGCAGCAACGCGGAGCACAGCACGAGGCCGATGAAGAGGTGATCCATGGACGAAGGTGCGGGCGGCAGCGGGAGCGGGGAGTGCGCCGCCATTATGTGGGTATCGGGCGCACTCGCACGGAATTGTCGATAATGTCGTGTTGTTATTCACCGGATGCCGACGATGACCGAAGCCACCCAAGCCCAGCCTGCCGTTCCGCGCCTCACGAGCCTGTCGCACGGCGGCGGCTGCGGCTGCAAGATTGCGCCGGGCGTGCTGTCCGAGCTGCTGAAGCGCGCGACGCCGCCCGCGCTGTTCCCGGATCTGCTGGTCGGTACCGAGACGTCCGACGACGCGGCCGTCTACCGTCTCAACGACGAGCAGGCGATCGTCGCGACCACCGACTTCTTCATGCCGATCGTCGACGATCCGTTCGACTTCGGCCGCATCGCCGCGACCAACG
Source organism: Burkholderia sp. LK4 (assembly GCF_001043615.1). NCBI lineage: Bacteria > Pseudomonadati > Pseudomonadota > Betaproteobacteria > Burkholderiales > Burkholderiaceae > Burkholderia > Burkholderia sp. LK4. The sequence goes on along the minus strand of NZ_LDUL01000027.1, from coordinate 77,128 downwards.
CGCTGTCCGACGTGTATGCGATGGGCGGCAAGCCGATCCTCGCGCTCGCGCTGGTCGGGATGCCGATCAACGTGCTGCCGCACGAGACGATCGCGGCCGTGCTGCGCGGCGGCGAATCGGTGTGCGCGGACGCCGGCATTCCGGTGGCGGGCGGCCATTCGATCGATTCGGTCGAGCCGATCTACGGGCTCGCGGCGATCGGCGTCGTGCATCCGTCGCGCGTGAAGCGCAACGCGGCCGCGCGTGCGGGCGACGTGCTCGTGCTCGGCAAGCCGCTCGGCGTCGGCGTGCTGTCGGCCGCGCTGAAAAAGAACCAGCTCGATGCCGCGGGTTACGCGCAGATGGTCGCGACGACCACCAAGCTGAACCGTCCGGGCGCCGACCTCGCCGCGCTGCCGGGCGTGCATGCGCTGACCGACGTCACGGGTTTCGGGCTGCTCGGTCACACGCTCGAGCTCGCACGTGGCGCGCACCTCACCGCGCGCGTGCACTACGCGTCGCTGCCGTGGCTCGCGGGCGTCGAGGCGTTCGTGGCCGACGGCGTGTTCACCGGCGCGTCGGGCCGCAACTGGGCCGCGTACGGCGCGGACGTTCGACTGGCCGACACGCTGCCGCCCGTCGCGCAGGCGCTGCTGACCGACCCGCAGACGTCGGGCGGCCTGCTGGTCGCATGCGCGCCCGAGGCCGTCGACGACGTGCTCGCGTGCTTCCGTGCCGACGGCTTCGACCGCGCGGGCGTGATCGGCGAGATGGTGGACGGGCCTGCGCACGTCGATGTCGCGTGACGCCGAATCGCCGCAGCGGAGATTTTTGCGTTCGCTAGAATCGATGCCTTCCATCGAAGGCATCGACGACCGATGAACGATTTCCTGTTCGGGCTGATGATCGCGCTGTCGGTCGGGCCCGTTGCGCTGATGATCGCGAACTACGGGATGCGCGCCGGCACCGCAAGCGGCGTGCGCGCGGCGGTGGGTGTCGCGACGGCCGACGGCTGCTACGCGGTCGTCGCGTTCACGCTCGGCGCGATGCTGGCGAGCACGCTCGCGGCGCATCTGTCGCTGTTTCGTGTCGTTGGTGCGCTCGTGTTGCTCGCAATGGGCACGCGGATGCTGTGGCAGGCGCTGCGGGATCGGCGCCGCACGCTCGACGGCGATGCGCGGCCGCCGGGCACGCGCCCGTTCACATCGATGTTCTTCGTCACGCTCGCGAATCCGCTCACCATCCTGCTGTTCTATGGCTATGCGACGGCTGCCGCCGGCGCGCATCGCCACTGGCTGCTTGGCGCCGCGTGTGTGTTCGCCGGCAGCCTCGCGGGGCAGCTGGTGTTCGCGTTCGGCGGCAGCATGATCGGGCGCATCGTGAAATCGCCCGGGTGGCTCGCGGCGAGCCATCTGGTCGCCGCGCTGGTCGTGCTCGGTTACGGCATCGCGGGGCTCGTGCGCGTGTAGCGGTTCGGGAGCCGGCCGAAATCGATGTCGACGGGTGCGATACGCAGCGGCATGTCGGCAGGCGTTCGTTCCTGCCAACCCGATAGCATTCCTGATGGTTGTCATGCACGGCGACGGTGCGAAACCGACGACGCACGTCGCATTGCGCAACACGCGCACGGTCGCACGAAACACGGGGAGTCGTTTCGTAGTCGGGTTCCGCAACGTGCACGCCCGTTCTATACTCCGTCGCGCAGTCTACGAGAGCCGTTCTCACCCAACATCATCGAAACAAGGAACGCCGATGCTGACTCGCTCCATTCTTTCCGCCGCTGCATTCTCGCTCGCAGCCTGTGCAACCGCGCCGTCGATCGCGCAGGACAACCAGGGCAACAACGCGGGCAACAATGCATTCGCCGAGACCGGTGCACAGGGCCGCCCGGTCAAGGTCATGATCATCACGATGTTCGGGCCGGAGGGCCAGGTCTGGCTCGACCGGCTCGGCCCGTGGCGCGACATCGCCGTGCCCGGCCTGTCGCCGGACTACCCGAACGTCCACTGCAACAAGCAGGACGTGTGCGTGGTCACGACCGGCATGGGTTATGCGAACGCGTCGGCGACGATCATGGCGCTCACGTTCTCGCAGCGCTTCGATCTGCGCCGCACGTATTTCCTGATCTCCGGCATCGCGGGCGTCGACCCCGCGCAAGGCACGGTCGGGTCGGCCGCGTGGTCGAAGTACCTCGTCGATTTCAGTCTGCAGTGGGAGCTCGATGCACGCGAGATTCCGGCCGGCTGGAATACCGGCTTTCTCGGCATCAACACGAAGAGCCCGAACGACAAGCCGCCGCTCGACTACCGTACCGAGGTATTCCAGCTCAACCCGCAGCTCACCGACGCCGCGGTCGCGCTGTCGCGCAACGTCGTGCTCGCCGACAGCGCGCAGGCGCAGGCCGCGCGCGCGAAGTTCACGTATGCGCCGGCGAACCGGCCGCCGACGGTGATCCAGTGCGATACGTCATCGGGCAACACGTGGTTTTCGGGCACGCTGATCGGCGAGCGCGCGCGCCAGTGGACGAAGATCCTGACCGACGGCAAGGGCACGTACTGCATGACCGCACAGGAAGACAACGCGACGTATGAAGCGCTCAAGCGCGCGGCGAGCGTGAAGCGGGTCGACCTGTCGCGCGTCGCGGTGCTGCGTACCGGCTCCGATTTCGACCGGCCGTATGCGGGGCAGACGAGTGCGGACAACCTGCTGAACTACGCGGACCAGGGCGGCTTCGCCCCCGCGACCGAAAACCTGTATCGCGCGGGCAACCCGCTCGTGCAGGACATCGTGACGCACTGGGGCGAGTGGCGCGACGGGGTGCCGCGCCGTTGAGGGTCAGGCGACGGCTCGGTCGGTGGTCAATGCGAGTGCGGGGCCGAACGGAAAGGCGTCCACACCGGCGTGGTGTCGTCCCAATGGTCGAGCGGCGAAGGAAGTTGGTCGTTCATCATGTGCTCCTGCAACTAACTGACTCAGCGAATCGTCGATAGGTGTGTCGCGACGCCGCGCACGGGGCACCCCGCTGCGCGGCGTTGCGCGTTTACCGGCCTCCGCCGGCGAGCTGGTTGCTTTCCGGCAACGAGCGATACGGGCCTTGCGCGAGTTCGAGCCCTTGCGGGTACGAATTCGCCTTGCGCAGGTACGCGAGCGTGCCGTCCTTGCGGGCCTGCTCGACTTCCGCGCTCACTTCGGCGCGCGTGCGCGGGCCGTTGTGCTGCGAGTACCACGACGTGTTGCCGTAGTCGCCGGCGTGCGGCGTGCCCGAGTCGGCGAAGGCCGGAGCGGACACGGCGAGCGTGAGGGCCAGGGCGGAGAGAAGATGGCGGCGGTTCATGGCTAACTCCTGTCTTTCGGAGTTGGCGCCTGAGCGCTGACTCCGGTCCCATCAAGCGGGATCTGTTCGGTGCGCAACGAGGTGCGCGACAGGGTTTACTCTAGGTATCTGTTCCGTCGCGATAAATGCGGCAGATGCGAATTGAATTGTCGTGTCAGTGGAACAATCGACATCCGTACACCTGGCAGGGTTATGCGGAAATCGCTGGAACCCGCTTGCAGCGGGCCTCGCAAGGGGGCGACGGCGGCGCGCAACGACGCAGGCGCACGATTGCGTCGCCTTGCACAAAGGTTTGCTGCGGATTCGGGAAGGATCTGGCGCGCCGTACGGGGACGTGGCGCGGAGGCGGGACGCCGCGCGGGCCTTGCAGCCCGCGCGTGCGGTTCAGCGGCGCAGTTCGGTCACGTGGTTCTGACGATCAGGTGAGCCGGGCAGTTCAGCCACTTACGCGACCCACTCGTTGATGACCGGCGTGTCGAGCACCGGCGCGCGTTCGGCTTCCTCGAACGTGCGCTTGCTGCACGTCGCGTCGAGGCTGCCCTTGCCGCTCAGCAGCGGGCAACGGTCGAACACCTCGGCGATCCAGTCGACGAAGACGCGCACTTTCGGCGACAGATGGCGGCTGTGCGGATACACGACGGAGATCGGCATCGGCAGCGGCTTGACGCCGGGCAGCACTTCCTTGAGCCGGCCTTCGCGCAGATGCGGCAGCACCATGAAGAGCGGCGGCTGGATCAGCCCGAAGCCTTCGATCCCGCAGGTCACGTATGCATCGGCATCGTTCACCGACACGATGCCCTCCATCTTCATCTCGACTTCCTGGCCGTCGGTCAGGAACGTCCAGTCGATCGTGCGGCCGGTGCGGCTCGAGAAGTAGTTGACGGCCTTGTGCTGGCTCAGGTCGTCGATCGTCTTCGGCTCGCCGTGACGCTCGAGATAGTCGGGCGACGCGACCGTCACGCATTCGAACAGGCCGACCCGGCGCGCGACGAGCGACGAGTCCTGCAATGCACCAACGCGGATCACGCAATCGACCCCTTCCTGCAGCAGGTCGACCGGCCGGTCGGACAGGCCGAGCTGCAGGTCGATGTCCGGGTAGCGCGTATGAAATTCGCACAGCGACGGAATCACGAGCAGCCGCCCGATCGAGCCCGGCATGTCGATACGCAACTTTCCGTGCGGCTTCCGGTTGTTCGCCTGGAAGCTCGCCTCGGTTTCCTCGACGTCCGCGAGGATCCGCACGCATCGTTCGTAGTACGCGGCGCCGTCCGGCGTGAGCGACAGCCGGCGCGTGGTCCGGTGCATCAGCCGCACACCGAGGAATGCTTCGAGATTCTGGATGATCGTCGTGACGGACGCCCGCGGCAGGCTGAGCGTTTCTGCTGCCTTGGTGAAGCTGCTTGTATCGACGACGCGAGTAAACACCTGCATGGCCTGAAGCCGGTCCATCACAACCTCCGCAATCTAATTTGCCACCGGAACAAAGAGGCTGCGCTACCTCGTGGGTAAACGCAGCCTCGGATTGTTCGGGGGCGTTGAATTGTGTTGCCGGATTATAGGCATTTATCCCAATGTCTGCCGGACCCAGAATTCGTTCCATCTCGAAATGGATGCTGCATCGTCATGGACGCTTCTGAATTCAGCAAATTCCTGAAGGCCGCGTTGCCCGCCCAAGCCACGGCGGGCGCGGCGCTGACGGTCGCCGAAGTGGAAATTCCCGGCTACGCGCAGGACATCGTGCTGCGCCTGTACCGGCGCCCGGACAAGACCGGGTTGCCAGTGGTGCTTTATTTCCACGGCGGCGGTTTCGTGCGCGGTTCGCTCGAAGACGCCGATTTCGCCGCGCGCTTTTTAGCAGAACGCTTACCAGCTCTCGTAGTGTCGGTCGACTATTCGCTCGCGCCGGCCTTTCCCTTTCCGGCCGCGCCGGAGGATGCGTATCGCGCCGCCGTGTGGGCCGCGACGCGCGCCCGCGCGTTCGGCGGCAACCCGAAGAAGATCGGCGTCGCGGGTCACGACGCGGGCGGCCAGCTCGCGAACTGCCTCGCGTTCATCGCGCGCGATCGCGGCGAAGTGTCGATCGCCGCGCAGGCGCTGTTCGGGCCGATGCTCGACCCGAGCATGACGCGCATCGGCGACGCCGAGCGCCTCGCGTCCGACATCACCGCGCGCGAATGCGCGGCCTGTTATCGCGCGTATCTGCCGCAGGCCGCGCAACGCATGCACCCGTATGCGGCACCGCTCGAATCGGTGCGCCTCGCGGGGCTGCCGCCGACGCTCGTCGTCACCGCGCAGAACGACGTGCTGCACGTCGAGGCGGAGAAATATGCGGGCTGCCTGATCTCGTCGGGCGTGCTCACGCAGGTGATCCGCTATCCGGACATCACGCACGCCGCGCTCGCGACGCATGAAGCCGCCTTCGAGGAAGCCGTGCGCTTCTTCCAGTGCCGCTTCCAGGCGCGCCAGCCCAACCGTTCCGAATAACCAGAACCAATCCACGCTTACCTGGAGATCCACATGGCCATCCTACGCACCTCCCGTTCCCGAATCGCGACAGCGGCGATCGTGACGCTTGCCGTCGTCGGCCTCGGAACGTTCGGCGCGATGCGCGTGAACGCGAACGCGCCCGAGAAAGCGGCTGCACCGCTGCCCGAAGTCGACGTTGCGACCGTCGTACCGCAGACCGTCACCGACTGGCAGAGTTATTCGGGCCGTCTCGAGGCGGTCGAGAAAGTCGACGTGCGCCCGCAGGTGTCGGGCACGATCGTCGCGGTGAACTTCAAGGACGGCGCGCTCGTGAAGAAGGGCGACGTGCTGTTCGTGATCGACCCGCGCCCGTACCAGGCCGAAACCGATCGCGCGGCCGCGCAGCTCGCGGCCGCGCAAGCGCGCAACGGTTACGCGCAGACCGACTGGCAGCGCGCACAGCGGCTGATCGGCGACAACGCGATCGCGAAGCGCGATTACGACGAGAAGCAGAACGCGGCGCGCGAAGCGGCCGCGAACCTGAAGGCCGCCGAAGCTGCGCTCGAAACGGCGCGCATCAACCTCGGCTATACGCGGATCACCGCGCCGGTGTCGGGCCGCGTGTCGCGTGCGGAAATCACGCTCGGCAACGTCGTGTCGGCCGGTGCGTCGGCCGCGCCGCTCACCACGCTGGTGTCGGTGTCGCCGATCTACGCATCGTTCGACGCAGACGAACAGACCTACCTGCAATACATCAACGGCGCGCGCAACGGCCGCAAGGTGCCGGTCGAGCTCGGCCTCGCGAACGAAACCGGCTACTCGCGCAGCGGCGAGATCGACTCGGTCGACAACCGTCTCGACACGTCGTCGGGCACGATCCGCGTGCGAGCGCGCTTCGACAATGCGGACGGTGCGCTCGTCCCGGGCCTGTACGCACGCGTGAAGGTGGGCGGCAGCGCGCCGCACGAGGCGCTGCTCGTCGACGACGCGGCGATCAACACCGACCAGGACAAGAAGTTCGTGTTCGTCGTCGACCAGCAGGGCCGCGTGTCGTACCGGGAAGTGCAGCAGGGGCTGCAGCACGGCAACCGGCGCGTGATCGTGAGCGGCCTCGCGGCAGGCGATCGCGTGGTCGTGAACGGCACGCAGCGCGTGCGCCCCGGCGAACAGGTGAAGCCGCACATGGTCCCGATGACGGGCGGTGACGCGCCGTCCGCGCCGCTGGCGGACAACGCGAAGCCGGCCGCCCCGGCGAAGGCGGATTCGTAAGCGGCCCGCCGCTTCGCATCCGCGTTCAACCAGACAGAGCCACACATGAACATTTCAAAATTCTTTATCGACCGGCCGATCTTCGCAGGAGTCCTATCGGTGATCATCCTGCTCGGCGGGGTGATCGCGATGTTCCTGCTGCCGATCTCGGAATATCCGGAAGTCGTGCCGCCTTCCGTGATCGTGAAGGCGCAGTATCCGGGCGCGAACCCGAAAGTGATCGCCGAGACGGTCGCGTCGCCGCTTGAAGAACAGATCAACGGCGTCGAGGACATGCTCTACATGCAGTCGCAGGCGAACAGCGACGGCAACATGACGATCACCGTCACGTTCAAGCTCGGCACCGATCCGGACAAGGCCACGCAGCTCGTGCAGAACCGCGTGAACCAGGCGCTGCCGCGCCTGCCGGAAGACGTGCAGCGGCTCGGCATCACGACGGTGAAGAGCTCGCCGACGCTGACGATGGTGGTCCACCTGATCTCGCCGGACAACCGCTACGACATGACCTACCTGCGCAACTACGCGCTGATCAACGTGAAGGATCGCCTGTCGCGGATCCAGGGCGTCGGCCAGGTGCAGCTGTGGGGTTCGGGCGACTACGCGATGCGCGTATGGCTCGATCCGCAGAAGGTCGCGCAGCGCGGGCTGTCGGCCGAGGACGTCGTGCAGGCGATCCGCGAGCAGAACGTACAGGTCGCGGCCGGCGTGATCGGCGCGTCGCCGTCGCTGCCCGGCACGCCGCTGCAGCTGTCGGTGAACGCGCGCGGCCGTCTGCAGACGGAAGACGAATTCGGCGACATCGTCGTGAAGACGACGCCGGACGGTGGCGTCACGCACCTGCGCGACATCGCGCGGATCGAGCTCGACGCATCCGAATACGGGCTGCGCTCGCTGCTCGACAACAAGCCGGCCGTCGCGATGGCGATCAACCAGTCGCCGGGCGCGAACTCGCTGCAGATCTCGGACGAAGTGCGCAAGACGATGGCCGAGCTGAAGCAGGACATGCCGGCGGGCGTCGACTACAAGATCGTCTATGACCCGACGCAGTTCGTGCGTTCGTCGATCAAGGCCGTCGTGCATACGCTGCTCGAAGCGATCGCGCTGGTCGTGATCGTCGTGATCGTGTTCCTGCAGACCTGGCGCGCGTCGCTGATTCCGCTGATCGCGGTGCCGGTGTCGATCATCGGCACGTTCTCGCTGCTGCTCGCATTCGGGTATTCGATCAATGCGCTGTCATTGTTCGGGATGGTGCTCGCGATCGGGATCGTGGTCGACGATGCGATCGTGGTGGTCGAGAACGTCGAGCGCAACATCGAAAGCGGGATGAACGCGCGGCAGGCGACCTACAAGGCGATGCAGGAAGTGAGCGGGCCGATCATCGCGATCGCGCTGACGCTCGTCGCCGTGTTCGTGCCGCTCGCGTTCATGTCGGGCCTGACCGGCCAGTTCTACAAGCAGTTCGCGATGACCATCGCGATCTCGACGGTGATCTCGGCGTTCAACTCGCTGACGCTGTCGCCGGCGCTGTCCGCGATCCTGCTGAAGGGGCATGGCGACAAGGAAGACTGGCTGACGCGCGTGATGAACCGCGTGCTCGGCGGCTTCTTCCGCGGCTTCAACAAGGTGTTCCATCGCGGCGCGGAGAACTACGGCCGCGGCGTGCGCGGCGTGCTGTCGCGCAAGACGCTGATGCTCGGCGTGTACCTCGTGCTGGTGGGCGCGACCGTGCTGGTGTCGAAGGTCGTGCCGGGCGGCTTCGTGCCCGCGCAGGACAAGGAATATCTGATCGCGTTCGCGCAGCTGCCGAACGGTGCGTCGCTCGACCGTACCGAGAAGGTGATCCGCGACATGGGCTCGATCGCGCTGAAGCAGCCGGGCGTCGAGAGCGCGGTCGCGTTCCCGGGGCTGTCGGTGAACGGCTTCACGAACAGCTCGAGCGCGGGCATCGTGTTCGTCACGCTGAAGCCGTTCTCGGAGCGGCATGGCAAGGCGCTGTCGGCGGGCGCGATCGCGGGTGCGCTGAACCAGCAGTACAGCGCGATGAAGGACTCGTTCGTCGCGGTGTTCCCGCCGCCGCCGGTGCTCGGCCTCGGCACGCTCGGCGGGTTCAAGATGCAGATCGAGGATCGCGGCGCGGTCGGCTATGCGCGGCTTGCGGATGCGACCAACGACTTCATCAAGCGCGCGCAGCAGGCGCCGGAACTCGGCCCGTTGTTCACGAGCTACCAGATCAACGTGCCGCAGCTCAACGTCGATCTCGACCGCGTGAAGGCGAAGCAGCTCGGCGTGCCGGTGACCGACGTGTTCAACACGATGCAGGTGTATCTCGGCTCGCTGTACGTGAACGACTTCAACCGCTTCGGGCGCGTGTACCAGGTGCGCGTGCAGGCCGATGCGCCGTTCCGCCAGCGTGCGGACGACATCCTGCAGTTGAAGACGCGCAACGACAAGGGCGAGATGGTGCCGCTGTCGTCGCTCGTCACGGTGACGCCGACGTTCGGCCCGGAAATGGTCGTGCGCTACAACGGCTACACGGCGGCCGACATCAACGGCGGCCCGGCACCGGGCTTCTCGTCGGGGCAGGCGCAGGCGGCGATCGAGCGCATCGCGCATGAAACGCTGCCGCGCGGCGTGCGGTTCGAATGGACCGACCTCACGTACCAGCAGATCCTTGCCGGCGATTCGGCGATGTACGTGTTCCCGATCAGCGTGCTGCTCGTGTTCCTCGTGCTCGCCGCGCTGTATGAAAGCCTGACGCTGCCGCTCGCGGTGATCCTGATCGTGCCGATGAGCATTCTGTCTGCGCTGACGGGCGTGTGGCTCACGCAGGGCGACAACAACATCTTCACGCAGATCGGCTTGATGGTGCTGGTGGGGCTGTCGGCGAAGAACGCGATCCTGATCGTCGAATTCGCACGCGAGCTCGAACACGACGGCAGGACACCGCTCGAGGCCGCGATCGAGGCGAGCCGGCTGCGGCTGCGCCCGATTCTGATGACGTCGATCGCGTTCATCATGGGCGTCGTGCCGCTCGTCACGTCGACGGGGGCCGGTTCGGAAATGCGCCATGCGATGGGTGTCGCGGTGTTCTTCGGGATGCTCGGCGTGACGCTGTTCGGGCTGATGTTGACGCCGGTGTTCTACGTCGTGTTGCGTACGCTGGCAGGCGGCAAGATCCACGTCGCCGGCAAGGACTCGGCCGGCTACGGCGTGCCGGCCCAGGGCGTACCGGCTTCGGATGCTTGAGGATAAAAAGATGGACAACATGCACAACACGAACGGCCTGATGCGCTTCGCGAAGGTGGCGGCCGCGAGCACCCTGCTCGCGACGCTGCTCACCGCGTGCGCGGTGGGCCCCGACTACAAGCGCCCGGACGCGGCGGTGCCCGCCGCGTTCAAGGAAGCGCCGACGCTCGCCGCCGGCGAGCAGGCCGGCACATGGAAGACGGCCGAGCCGGCGGACGGCGAACATCGCGGCGAATGGTGGAAGGTGTTCGGCGACCCGGTGCTCGACTCGCTCGAGACCCAGGCGCTCGCCGCGAACCAGAACCTGAAGGCCGCGGCCGCGCGGGTCGAGGAAGCACGTGCGGCGACGCGTTCCGCGCGCTCGCAATGGTTCCCGCAGGTCGGCGCCGGGTTCGGGCCGACGCGCGAAGGGCTGTCGTCGGCGTCGCAGTTCCAGCCGCAGGGCACGGGCCCGACCAACGCGACGCTGTGGCGCGCGCAGGGTACGGTGTCCTACGAAGCCGACCTGTTCGGCCGTGTCGGCCGCAACGTCGAGGCGTCGCGTGCCGACCAGGCGCAGAGCGAAGCGCTGTTCCGTTCGGTGCAGCTCGCGCTGCAGGCGGACGTCGCGCAGAACTATTTCGAACTGCGCCAGCTCGACTCCGACCAGGACCTGTACCGTCGCACGGTGGAGTTGCGCGAGCAGGCACTGAAGCTCGTGCAGCGCCGCTTCAATGAAGGCGACATCAGCGAGCTCGACGTGTCGCGCGCGAAGAACGAGCTGGCCAGCGCGCAGGCCGATGCGGTCGGTGTCGCGCGCCGGCGCGCGGCATCCGAGCATGCGCTCGCGATCCTGCTCGGCAAGGCGCCCGCGGATTTCGCGTTCAAGGAAACGCCGATCGTGCCGGTTGCGGTGAAGGTGCCGCCGGGCCTGCCGTCCGCGTTGCTCGAACGCCGTCCGGACGTATCGGCGGCCGAGCGTGCAATGGCAGCCGCGAACGCGCGGATCGGCCTCGCAAAGTCGGCGTATTTCCCGAAGCTCGATATCACGGGCGCATTCGGGTATGAGGCGTCGACGCTCGGCAACCTGTTCCTGTGGTCGAGCCGCACGTTCCTGCTCGGGCCGTTCGCCGGCACCGCGCTGACGCTGCCGCTGTTCGACGGCGGGCGCCGTGCGGCCGGCGTGCAGCAGGCGCGCGCGCAGTACGACGAGCAGGTTGCGAACTACCGGCAGCAGGTGCTCGTCGCGTTCCGCGAGGTCGAGGACAATCTCGCCGACCTGCGCCTGCTCGACGACCAGATCCGCGCGCAGGATGCGGCCGTCAACGCGTCGCGGCGCGCGGCGACGTTGTCGCGCACGCAGTATCAGGAAGGCGAGGTCGCGTATCTCGACGTGATCGACAGCGAGCGCTCGGTGCTGCAGTCGCAACTGCAGTCGAACCAGCTTACCGGCGCGCAGGCCGTGTCGACCGTGAACCTGATTCGCGCGTTGGGCGGCGGGTGGGGCGCGGCGCCGACGGCGGTCGGCGATGCGTCGTCCGTCAAGGCGGAGGTCGCCGCGCGTTGATGCCGCGGCCTGCCAAAGGCCGTTCAGGCTGATGGCTGACATGGCCGATCGATAAAGAACCCCGATCCGTGACAACGCGGATCGGGGTTTTTTATTGGCCGTTCGTCATGGCTTCGCCTCGGGCGTCACATCCGTGCGTTCGGCGATCACCACCGCGTAGCGGCCGACCGCATCGGCGATGCGTTGTGCCAGTTCGGGATCGCGCACTGCCCGCGCGAGCGTGACGCCGCCCGACAGCAGCGCGAGGAACGCGATCGCGCGGTCGTCGTCGGGTGTGTCGCCCAGACCGGACGCGACTTCGTCGACGATCTGCCGCAACGCCTGTTCGTACGCGTCGCGCGTGTCGTCGTCGGCGCGCATCACTTCGGGCGACAGGCTCGGCAGCGCACAGCTTTCGCCGAGTGCGCAGGTGCGCCGCGGCCCGAGGTAGAACGACACGAACGGGCGGCGCCAGCGCGCGCCATGCTCGGCCTTGAACGTCGCGACGCCTTGCCGGAGCTGCTCGAGGCCGTCGAGCACGACGTTGCGGAACGCCTCGCCTTTCGATTTGAAATGACCGTAGAACGCGCCGTTGGTGACGCCCGCCGCCTTCGTCAGCGGACCGATGCCGGAGCCGCCATAGCCCTCCTGGCGGAACAGGCGGCTCGCGGCCTCGAGGATGCGCGTGCGGGTTTCGTGCTTGTGCTCGACGGAATAACGCATGACAGGCTCGCTTCAGAGCGATCGCTCTTTATCGCTTGCATAGAGAGCGATCAGTGTCTAATGTATAGAGAGTGACTGATATTTATATCACGTCACGATTCCGATGACCTGACCAGGAGAACGTGCGATGCCGATTACGCTGACAGTATCCGAAGGGGTTTTCACGCCGGACGACGAGGGGCCGGTGTTTGCCGAGTTGACCGATGCGCTGCTGGATGTCGAAGGATTGACCGGGAACGGGTTCCTGGCGCCGAACGTGGTGGGCACGCTCAACGTGCTGCCGCGGCACCGGACCTTCGTGCATGGCCGGGCGGAGCCCGCCGCTTTCGTCGAGCTGAAGCTGCCGGCGGTGGCGCTCGCCGCGCCCGACAAGCAGCGGCAATTCGTCGAACGGGCGACCGAGATCGTGCTGCATCGAGCGGGCGGGCGGCTGGCGCCCGCGCAAGTGTGGGTGAACGTCGTGCATGCCGTCGATGGCGGATGGGGCATTGCCGGGCAGCGGTACGACAACGCGTCGTTGGTCGATTCGATCCAGAGTGCGGCGGCGGCCTCGCATTAACTGCAACTAACGGTCAAGCCGCCGAGCGTTGACCGGCGGTGCGACGGCGATCGCCGCCGCACCGGTTACTTGTCGTTGTCTGCAAGTTGTTGCGGGTTACGTGGGGCGTGGTTCGCCGGCCGCGTGACGGCATCCTGAGTACCGCTGACAGGCAGTCCGTCGCCTGCATCGATGCGACCCCAGTGCGAAATGTCCCGGCAGGCTCCCGCCTGCTTTCTCACCACCCGCCGAAACGCCCTCGGCGCGGCCTTTCATCCGTCGCGGCGACTCGGATTACTCGGATTACTCGGGTTACTCGGTACGCAATTTCTCGACAGTCCGCAATAAGCCGATATCTCGCCGCGGCACCGGTCACTACCATCCATCGCTATCGATTCCGCCCGATTGGCGGGCGGCCTGACGGAGCCACATCGTGTGGCGCGAGCGCTGATGGAACGAAGCACGAGCATCGAGGCAGGGCGCCTGCCGCGGCGAAGCCGGGCGCCGGCATGGATCGCGATTGCCGCGACGCTGCTGCTGGCTTACGGCGTCGCGAGGCATATGTCACGGGAAGCGCCAGCGCCGCCGGAGCAGCAGCATTTCTCCGTCTATGTGGATCGCGCGAAGGCGCCGTGGGAGCGGCCCGTGATCGCGATGCGCGAAGGCGTGCCGGTGCACATCGACGTGCGTGCGAAGGAAGCCGGCGTGCTGATGGCGCATGAAATACCGGGCGCGTTCGCGGCATGCGCGTCCGGGAGCGCGCAGTCGCTGGACATCCTGCCGGTCGGCATCACCGGGCGTTTCTCGCTGCATTTCCACAGCCGCACAGGCGACACGATCGAGGTCGCCGTGATCGAAATCTATCCGGGGCCGTGACCGTAACGCAATTTCATCACGACAAACAAGACGGAAGGAGACAACGATGCAATTTCCGATTCGCGCAGCGATCGCGCTGTCGCTCACCGGTTTCGTGCTGGCCGGCTGCGGTGGAGAAGCCGACGACACGCCGGCCGCCACGACCAGCGTATCCGTGGCCGACTACGTCGTGCCGCGCGTGCCGAGCTGCAGTCAGGGCGACACGCCCGAGACCGCGCTGCAAGGGCAGGTGCCGGCCGCGCTTCGGCAGGCCGGATTTGGCGGCTTCAACTGCAACCTGAAGCGCGTCAGCCAGATTCAGGGCGAAGGCGCGTCGTGGTCGGCCGCCACCTACACGGACAAGAAAGGCCAGACCTGCTTCTATCACGCGACGATGGGCGCCAACGCGCTGTTCAACAATCCCGACGCACCGCCGCGCGTGAACCCCGGCGTACCGGTGATCGATATCACCAACCCGGCGCAGCCGGTGCGCGTGAGTTCGCTGACGTCGACGTCGATGATCGACCCGTGGGAGTCGCTGCGCGTGAACGTCGCGCGCGGGATCCTGGCCGCCGACAACGGACTCGGCGGGGGCGGCGGCCCCGAGATCGACCTGTACGACATTGCTTCGGATTGCACACGGCCGCAACTGCTGGCCAGCGTGCCCGTCGGCACCGGCGCGGACGGCGGTATCGTGCCGGCCACCAAGCCGCTGGGCCACGAAGGGGGATTCTCGCCGGACGGGCTGACGTACTACGTCGGCGGCGCCTTCACGAAAGCCTATTACGCAATCGACCTGACCGTGCCGACCCGGCCGAAGATGATCTCCGCCATCAGCGTGGCGGATCTGGGCATGGGTAACATTTCGCACGGCCTGTCGGTGAGCCAGGATGGAACCCGCGCGTACTTCGTCGCGTCGGGCAACGGCGGCACGGCCATCGGCATGGGCGCGCCGCCGCTGAACGACGCGAACGCGACCGGCGACAACGGCTTCTTCGTCGTCGATACCAGCGAAGTGCAGAGCCGGCGCCCCAATGCGCAGATGCACCGGATCGCGACGGTGCCGGTGCGGGACGGCAGCATTGCACAACATACGATCTCGTTCGCCGTGGCGGGGAAACCGTATCTGATCGAAGTCGACGAAGGCGGGGCCGGCGGTCTGCAGGATCCGGGCGCGACGGCCGTCAAGGCCGCGTGCAATGCCGGTGTGGCGCCGTTCCCGATGGGGCACATCTACGACATGTCGAGTGAAGCCGCGCCGCGGCTGGTGTCGGAGCTACGGCTCGAAACGCATGCGATCGCGAACTGCAGCAAGGTCATTCCCGACATCGCGGGCCTGTCCACGTTCACGTACGGCGCGCACTACTGCAGCGTCGACAACCGGCAAAACGCGACCGCGCTGGCGTGCAGCTACTTCAACTCCGGCATTCGCGTGTTCGATATTCGCGACCCGTCGAAGCCGAAGGAGATCGCCTACTACAACCCGGCTTCCGCGAAGTCGCCGGGCGCGGGCTCGGCGCATCTCATGTTCGGCCAGTACCGTGCAGGCGGGCCGGACTGGTGCGCGTCGCGCCTCGATTTCGACTTCGACCGGCATCTGCTGACCACCGCTTGCCAGGACAACGGCATGCTCGTCCTGTCGTTCGAGAACGGCAGCTGGCCGTTCCCCGAAAGCACGAAGGCGACGGAGATCGGCAATTGATGCGCGTGAGCCGTTGCCTGCTGGTCTGCGTGGCGGCGCTCGCGATGCCGCTGACCTGCGCGGGTTTCGAGGCCGATGTGCACTTCGGCCTCACGCTGTGGTTCGCGCGGCAGGCCGGCTTCGCGCCGCGCGACGCCGAGGCCGTTGCGCTCGCCGACCAGCGCATCGACGCGGGGTCGATCGAGTACATGACGTCGCCGCTGCAGTACGCGTGCCTGTCGCGCTTCATTCCGGATGCCGACGATGCCCAGGCGCGTCACTATCCCGGCTGGCGCAAGGTGCCGGCCGACGCGCAGGACAGAACCGTCGTACCGGGCGGGCCGGCCGCGCTCGCGCCGGTCGATGCGGCGCTCGGCAAGGCCGGCGGCGGCAGGGCCGCGTTCATGCTCGGCGAATTCGGTCGTGCGCTGCATGCGTGGCAGGATTCGTGGGCGCATCGCGGCACGCCATCGGTTCCGGACTGGAGTCGTAATGGCATCGCGTGCGATGCAGGCCTGGCGATGGCGGCGCCGCTCGATCAAGGTGCACCGTCGAGCCATGCGGCGGAGCTGACCTGGCGTCGGCCCGCCGATGTGGAAGCGATGGCGAAGGCGACCTACCTGCAGATGATCAGGTATCCGAAGATCGATGGCGCGAGCCGGCAGGCGGCTTCGTGGGATCAGGTGCGGCAACGGCTTGCCGGCTTTGCCGATGCGCGAACGAAACGGGCCAAGTCGGACTGGTTCGTCGCGAACGGCATCGCGGATACGTCGTTTCTCGACGGCATCAGCCTGCCTGACGGGCCGGGGTGGAAAGCCGTCCGATGGCATGGGCGGCGCGCCCTGCCCACGCCGCTGCCGCCGACGACGCAGGCGGGTGTCGACAAGGATCTCGTCGACTTCTACACGGGCTTCTTCAACGACTGGGTCACGACATCGCCGGTCGACAAACGCTGGCTGCCCGCTCTTTCGGCCGGGCGCGGGCACAAGCCCGACGATGCGCTGGTCGACGCGCTCGTCGGATGGCGGTCGAGGGATCACGGTAGCTATCTGGCCGTTGAAGGGGCGCCGCATTCAGCGGCACGTTCTTCCACACCGGCACGCAGCCGCGCATCGTTCGAGGTGTTCAAGTCGTTGAATGACGCCGTGCTGCCGCTGATCGTGGAGGGCGACAAGCCGTCTCCCGTCCTGCCTTTCCTGGTGTTTCCGCTACCGCGTTCGAGCGATGGAAGTCCGCGCGCCGTTGCGCTCATCAAGTTGCTCGACTCGCCGTACGACACCGTGGGTGTCGTGTCGGAGAAGCGCAATGGCGCCGGCTGGAAGGTGACGGGATGGGTCTCGTCTGCGGACTACTAAGCGGGAAGACGCTGACATGCCTGACCATATTGCGCATGAATCGGTGCACGCGCGGGGCGGCTTTGTCGCCCGCACGCTGCGCCCACGGGGATGGCTGGCCGGTTGGCCTGCATGGCTCGTCGCGTGCCTGCCTGGCGCGGCGAGCGCCCACGCATGGAATATTCCGTACTACCTGCCGGTGCCGTTGTGGCTGTATGCCTATGCCGCGACGGGCACGCTGACGGTGTCCTTCATGATCCTGGCGTTTGCGCCGGGCATGCGTGTTGCCGATCCGGGAGGGCGATCGGGAACACGCATGAAAGCGCTGCGCATCCCGGCTTCGCTCGTGAACGCCGGGCAAATCGCGAGTGCGGCGTTCGTCGTGCTCCTGATTGTCGCCGGCATCGCGGGAACCGCGAACCCGTTCCTGAACCTGGCGATGTCGGGCTTCTGGATCTGGTTCTATCTGGGTTCGCTCTATGTCAGCTCGATACTCGGCGACGTCCATGCATTCACCAATCCGCTTGCGCTGCTGTTGCGAATCGCCGCGCGTTGCTTCCCCGTGCTGGAGCGCGGGCGCTTTCGCTATCCGCCACGTCTGGCATCGTGGCCTGCGCTGGGCGGCTACATCGCACTCATCGCGCTGGAACTGTTCGGAGCGGGACGGCCGCGAGACGTCAGCCTGTTCATCGTCGCGTATGTCGCGTATGCGCTGATCGGCGCCTGTTGCTTCGGGCGCGAGCAATGGCTCGCGCACGGCGATACGTTCGGCTTGCTGTGCCGGTTATGCGCGAAGCTGTCGCCGCTCAAATGGCGCCGGGGCGCGAGCGGTCACGTGACCGTCGAACCGAGGCACCCGATCGCGGACATGTCGCGCGATGCACGGGCGGACACGAGCATCGTGGCCTTTCTGTCGTTCATGCTGTCGTCGACGGCCTACGACGGTTTGCGCGATACGGCTACATGGAACACGTTCTTCTGGCGCAGCATTTATCCGCACATCGTCGGCCTGTTTCCGTCGCTCGGGAAAAACTATGCGTTTTCAGCGGAGATTCTGCTGACGTGGCAATGGCTCGCGTTCGCGGCCATCGGCGTGGCGTACTACCTGCTGTTCCGTGGCTGCTGCACACTGGGCGCGCTCAGCATGCGGTCAACGTCGGACGGGGCGTCTTTCTCGCGGCAGTTCTGCCTGATCCTGCTGCCGATCGCGTTCTTCTATAACGTCTGCCACTACTTCACGCTGTTCTGGGATCAGGGGCGGCAGATCGTCCGGCTCGTGTCCGATCCGCTCGGGCTTGGCTGGAACCTGCTGCCGGTGGCGGCAGCGGAGGATCAGGTATCGGCGGCACAGGCGCTCATCAATGTCGGATACATCTGGCATGCGCAGGTGCTGCTGATTCTCGCCGGGCACATCCTGAGCGTGATGCTCACGCACGCGATCGTCATCCGGAGCGGGCGGGTGGCCGGCAGGGCGATCGTCGGCCAGTTGCCGCTGCTCGTGCTGACGATCGCATTGACGATCAGCGGCCTGTGGATTCTGTCGCTTCCTCTGGCATGACGATCGCGGCACGCGGCTTGAGTTCCGACGGCGACACGCCCCACCGCTTGCGGAACGTCGCCGAAAAGTGACTGGCCGACGAGAAGCCGCAGTCGAGCGCGGCTTCCGTGATGTCGCATTGTCCGCGCTCGATCAGGCGGCGCGCGGCCTGCAGGCGGCTCTCGATGATGTACTGGTGCGGCGTCAGCCCGTTGGCCTTCCTGAAGCTGCGGATGAACGAATAGAGATCGCCCGGATAGCCGACGGCATCGGCTACCAGCATCAGCGTCAGCGGGCCCTGGAAATTATCCCGGATGTACTCGCAGGCCTGGCGCATCATGCCGGCATGCGCATATTGCTTCGCCTGCGGCCGCGCCTCCAGGTGCAGCATGCGGTGCAACGCGGCAGACCCTAGCGCTTCCGCATAGGTCGGGCCCTGCGGCATTCCCGCGACGGCGTCTTCATGGAGGCTGCGGACGATCTGCGTGAGCAGGTCGTCGATCACGTCCATCCGGAGCGCCGCCGACGCGAACCAGACGTCGGTCTGCAGGCCCGTTCGCGATAGCCACGACGGGTCGAAGTGCACGGAGACCCACTCGATTTCGTCGGACCATCGGCCGGAAAACGAAAAACCGGGCGGGACGTAGGCCAGCGGCCCACGGATGCGGGTCGGCGCCCACCGGCCGCCGTTCGTTCGCATCTCGAGCGTCGCGGGCGCCTGCAGGTACATGCCGAGGATCGGGCCGGTCGTTTCGAGGTCGACGATTTCCGTGGCGCCGGCGATGTAGTGCTCGATCGAGACGGCGGCGAACGACGGCGCGACGGGCTGCCTCCTCCACTTCTGCGGCGGATGCCAGCTGACGCGGCTTCCGTTCGGCGCAATCGCGCAGACGTCCCTCATGGCTGGCCGACTGACCACGCGTTCTCCTTTCGTCTGATCTGGCGAGCGGTTTCTGACAAGCGAGCCGATACCGCGGCGGCATCGCGAAAACGAACAAACTGTAGGCCGCGATACTTACTCGATTCTTACCTGGTGCCGTGCACGCGCGGCGGCCGCGATCGAACGGCGGCACGCGATGGCGCGGCCTTTGCCGCAGCGCTCAGGTGTTGTCGGCGGCGGCCCGCAGCGCGCGCACCAGTTCGCTCGCGGCCTTGCCGAGCCCCTTGTGCTTCGGCCGGCGCAGATACACGGGCAGCGGCAGCCCGTTGCGGATGTTCGCGAACACGAGCGGCGCGAGTTCGCCGTCGGCGGTATATCGGCCGACGACGGATTCCGGCAGGTTGGCCCAGCCATGTCCGGCCTTCACCAGCGCGATCGCGGTGGCCAGGTCGGTCACCTTCCACGTGCGGTTGCCGATCAGCGGCCGCACGTCGGTGAGCGGCCGCTCGGGATCGGCGATCACGATCTGCCGAAAGCCCGACAAGCGCTCGATCGCCTCGGGTTGCGCGCATTCGGCGATCGCCGGATGGCTCGGCGCGGCAACCGCAACGAGCGTCTCGGTCCACAGCGCATGGATCTGTTCTTGCGGATGAAGATCGAGCCCGCCGTATGCGACACAGAGATCGACGGCGGCGCGATGCAGCGCGTCGACGATCACGTCCTGCGGCGCCGTGACGATGCTGATCGCGAGCGCCGGATATTTCGCGGCCACTGCCGTCAGCGCACGGGCAACCGGCGCGCTGTCGATTTCGGCGGCGAGCCCGAGCCGCAATGTATCTTCGACGCCTTCCGACAAGTGCTGCGCATGCGCGCGCAGCGCATGCAGCCGTTCGGCGATCGAGCGTGCGTCGGGCAGCAGCGCGGCCATCGCGGCGGTCGGGGTCGGCTCGCGCGTGCCGCGGTCGAACAGGACGAGGTCGAGTTCGGCCTCGAGGTTCGCGATCGCCATGCTGATTGCCGACGGCGTGCGGCCGAGCGCGCGTGCGGCCGCCGAGAACGAGCCTTTGTCGATGACGGTCAGCAGCAGGTCGATGTGGTCGCTGGTCAGCATGCGCCGCCTCCTGTCAGAAAAATTGAAAGGACCTGACTTTGGCGAGCGGGGGCCCGCTGATAGTCTCGCCACCTTGTTCGAGAGGAAGGTGGATGGTCATGCAAGGGTGGAAGAGACGCATAGTCTACGTCGTGATGTTCGAGGTGCTCGGCATCCTGGTCGCATCGTCGGTGCTCGGCATGCTGAGCGGCGCCAGCGTGGCGGCGAGCGGCCTGCTGGGAGTGATGATCTCGACGACGGGCGTCACCGTCAATTTCCTGTACAACCTCGCGTTCGAGGCGTGGGAGCGCCGCAGCGCGGCGACGACGCGCACGGTCGGCCGCCGCGTGCTGCATGCGATCGGGTTCCAGGTCGCGCTCGTGACGTTCCTGATTCCGCTGATCGCGTGGTGGCTCGACGTGTCGCTGCTGCAGGCGTTCCTGTACGACGCGGTGCTGATCGTGTTTTTCCCGATCTTCACGTTCGCGTACAACTGGGCGTTCGACGGCGTGTTCGGACTGCCGGATGCCGTGACGCGCAAAGCCGAGCCGGTCGTCTGGTGATAGATGGCGCGGCGGCGCGTGTGCATGCAGCCGCCATCGGCATGGGCGAGCATCGGGTGACGTACTGGCGCTTCGATGGCAGTACGTATCAGCCGGGCGACTCGTGGATTGAAACGGGCCCCGGCAGCGATGCCGACGGCAACGGTCCGGCTATCGCACAGGGCGGGACGTCGGTCGGGGTGACCTGCCGATAGCCGCCCGGCAGAACTTACGCGGCGACGAACTCGTGCACGTAACGGTTGAACACGGCGGGGCTCGCCGCGTTCATCCCGTGCGATGCGCCGGCGACGGTCTGCCGTTGCGCATTGCCGATCCACTGCGTCAGCGTATCGACGTTGTGGCGGAACATCTTCGGGCTGCGCTGGCCGTCGATCAGCAGCGTGCGGCACGCGATGTCGCCGGCCGTGTGCTGCGAGTAAGCCGGCAGCGGGTCGCGCAACTGCTTCGGCAGCGTGCTTGCGTTGTCGATCGCCATCGTGCGGAAACGCGACGTGCTTTTCTTCCACGCGCCGGGCAGGCTCACGGAGTCGACGAACATCTCGAGGCCCGCTTCGACGTCGCCTTGCCCGATCAGGCTCACGGCCTTCGTGCGCAGCGCGATCGCGGCGGCCGGCAGCGCGGCTTCGCGCACGCCCGGCTGTTGCAGCGGGCCGCCCGGATCGGCGAGCGTCAGCGATTCGACGAGCTGCGGATGCTGGCGCGCGACGTTGAACGCGACGCTGCCGCCGCGCGAGTGGCCGACCAGATGCACGGGGCCGAGATCGAGTGCGTCGATGAACTCGGCGAGCTCGTCGACGTGGTTCTGCCAGCTGAACTCGTCCTGGATGCCCGCTTCGACGGCCGGCCAGTAATGGCTGAGGCTCGGCGCGATGCAGCGGTAGTGGGCCGACAGCGACGCGAGCTGCGGATCCCAGTAGCGGTAGTCGCACAGCGAGCCGTGCACGAACACCATCGGCGCGCCGCTGCCCCGCTCGACATACGGCAGGCTGATGCCTGACGAAAGCGTCGCAAATTGCAGGTCGGGGTTCGCGAGCACGGACGGCTCGATTCGCATGTTCATGACTGAAAGACTCAAAGGTGCGTCAACACGACGCAACTATGCATCACGGCGACCTGCAAGGAAAACGCATAATTTTCATCGTCGCGATCAATTTTTTTGATGGATCGGCTGGAAACCCTTGTCGGAAGGGGACGGGTGTCGATGCTTTCAATCGTCTAACGATTGACAGTGAAGCCGGACAGGCCCGGAAAGGCGCGTGCGACGGCCTGCGCACCTGTCCATCGCAACCGGGGAAACGGGAGGGGCGCGCGCCGCGAAAACGGCCCGCGTTTCAGCGCACCGCCAGCGCGGGCACCGTCTGAAGCTCGACGGGGAGGTCGTTGTCGGTCGCGAACTGCATCGCGAAATCGAAGGCGTCCGCGCAGACGGTGCGCAATTCATCCGACACGAACAGGCATTTGACGTTACCGTCGACCACCGGCATCGCGAGTCGCGACAGCGCGCACGGATAGCCGGGCCGCCGCTCGCCGACGAACAGCGTGATGACGCCCGCGAGGCGCTCGGGCCAGTCGCTCGGGCGGAAGGTTTTCTGCGCGCGCGTGACGCCGCGGATCAGGTGGCCGGCGACGCGGCCCTGTTCGGTGACTTCGATGCGATCCATGCTCTGCGTGTCCTCGTTCGCGTCATTCGCCGCCATCGGCCGCCGCGTCGCCGCGCGCGGGAATCCGCAGGTTGCGCAGCTTGTGATAGAGCGTCTTCTTCGGCATGCCGAGCGCTTCGCTGGCCTCTGCGACGTTGCCGTTGTGACGCTGCAGCATGTCCTCGATCAGCATCCGCTCGAAATACGCGAGCTGCTCCGCGAGCGTGCCGCCCGCGGCCGGCGTGCCGCCGGACGACAGCAGGCTGTCGCCGGTCAGCCCGAGCACGAAGCGGTCGGCCACGTTCTGCAGTTCGCGCACGTTGCCGGGCCAGGCGTGCGTCATCAGTTCGGACACCTGCGCAGCCGTGACGACCGGTGCCGGCTGCCCGAAGCGCCGCGCGGCCGCGAGCACGAAATGCTCGAACAGCAGCGGCACGTCTTCGCGCCGCTCGCGCAGCGGCGGCAGTTCGATCTGCGCGACGTTGAGGCGATACAAAAGGTCGGCGCGGAAGCGGCCGTCGGACGCCAGTTCGGCAAGATCGGCCTTCGACGCGGCGACCACGCGGCAGTCCACCGGAATCAGCTCGTTCGCGCCGAGCCGCTCGACCACGCGCTCCTGCAGCACGCGCAGCATCTTGACCTGCAGCGGAACCGGCATCGTCTCGATCTCGTCGAGGAACAGCGTGCCGCCGTCCGCCCATTCGATCTTGCCGATGCGCTTCTTGATCGCACCCGTGAACGCGCCGGCCTCGTGGCCGAACAGCTCGCTTTCGAACACCTGCTCGGGCAGGCCGCCGCAGTTCAGCGCGACGAAATGCGCGTCGCGCCGGCCGCCGAAGTCGTGCAGGCTGCGCGCGATCAGTTCCTTGCCGGTGCCCGTTTCGCCGGTGATCAGCACCGACACCGACGTATCGGCGAGACGCAGGATCTTCTTGCGCACGTCGGCCATCGCGGGCGACTTGCCGAGCACGAACGCCTCGATGCCCTGCCAGTTGTTCAGCGCCGCGCGCAGGCCCTGCACCTCGAGCGTCAGGCGGCGCTTCTCGACCGCGCGTGCGACGCGCCCCGCGATCACGTCCGACGAAAACGGTTTCTCGATGAAGTCGTACGCGCCGACCTGCATCGCGCCGACGGCCGTCGAGATATCGGCGTGGCCGCTGATCAGCACGACCGGGATCTGCGCGTCGATGGCCATCACGCGATCGAGCAGCTGCAGCCCGTCGATGCCCGGCATCCGCACGTCCGACACGATCACGACCGGCGCGCCGGGCGCGACGTGATGAAGCGCGTCGGCGGCCGACGCGAAGGCCTCGACCGCGAAGCCGGCAAGCGCCACCGCCTGCTCGACGCCGATCCGGACGTTTTCATCGTCCTCGACGACCAGCACCCGAATCTCATCTTCCATGCTCTGTCCTTTGCAGCGTTGCCGCCGCGAATTCGATACTGAACTGCGCGCCGCCTTCGTCGCGGTTCGTCGCGGCGATCCTCGCGCCGAACGCCTCGACGATACGCGACGTGATCGCGAGGCCGAGCCCGAGGCCCTGGCCGCGCGGCTTGGTCGTGACGAACGGCTCGAACAGGTGCGGCAGCACCTCGGGCGCGATGCCCGCGCCGCTGTCGGCGACCGTGAAGCGCACGCGGCCCGCTTCGTCCGGCCCGGTGGCCTCGATGACGATGCGGCGCACGGGCGCGTCGCGCACCGCGTCGAGCGCGTTGCCGAGCAGGTTCACGATCACCTGCTGCAACTGGCTCGATTCGGCGGACACGGCGGTGCCGGGCGCGATGCGCACGTCGAGTTGCACGCCTTCGTCGCGGATCCGCGCATCGTAGATGAGCCGCGCATGCGCGACGGCCTCGTTCAGCGAGACCGCGACGCGCTCGACGTCGGGCTTGCGCGCGAAGGTCTTCAGCTCGCCGGTGAGCACGGCCATGCTGTCGACGAGCTTGCCGATCCGTTCGAGATTGGCGAGCGCCGGCGCCGGCTGGCCGCGCTCGAAGAACGTGCGCGCGTTGTCGCACAGCGTGCGGATCGCGACGAGCGGCTGGTTCAGCTCGTGCGTGAGGCCGGCGGCCATCTGCCCGAGCACCGCGAGCTTGCCCGCATGCACGACTTCCTGCTGCGACGCGCGCAGCCGCTGCTCGGTGCGCTCGCGCTCGACGATCTCGCGCTGCATCCGTTCGTTCGCGGCCGTCAGCGCGGCCGTGCGCTGCGCGACGGTCAGCTCGAGCCGGTCGTTCGCGCGCCGCAGCGCGTCCTGCGCGTTCAGCCGCGCGACGATCGCGCGGCGGCGCTGGATCGCGTAACCGGCCAGCAGCGCGGCGATCAGGAACGCGCCGGTGACGAACACGAAGGCCGTCTGCTGCTGGCGCCGCGCGCCCGCGATGTCGAGCAGCACCATCAGCGAATCGCCGGCCTGCGGCGCGGGGCGCGACATCACGAGATAGCGTGTGGTGCGGCCGGCGTGGCGCGGATCGGGGAAGGTGCCGAACCATGCGGCCGCGCTGCGGTCGCCGATGCGGCGGTACGGCAGCGCGTCGACGGTGCGGCCCGCGTACTGTCGCGACGCCTGGATGTCGCGCTGCTGCTGCGCGGTGATCGGGCGCAGCGCGGTGAATTTCCACGCGGGTTCGGTCGAGATCACGACCACGCCGTTGCCGTCGACGACCATCGCGGCGACGCCCGGCGCGCGCCACGCCGATTCGAGCGGATCGACGCTGATCTTCACGGCGGCGACGCCGATCGGCACGCCGTCGTCGCGCACCGCGCTCGCGAAGTAGACGCCCGGCACGCCGGTGTTGGTGCCGATGCCGAAGAAGCGGCCGCTGCCGCGCGCGAGCGCGTCCTTGAAATACGGCCGGTACGACACGTTGGTGCCGACGAAGCTGAGCGTCTCGTTCCAGTTGCTGGCGGCGATCACGTCGCCCTGCAGGTCGATCACGTCGACCGCGCCGCTGCCCGCGTCGCGGTTCACGGCTTCGAGGTAGGTGTTCACCGTGTGCACGAGCTCGGGCGCTTCGTGCGGCGCGGCTTTCAGCATCGCGCGCACGCGGTCCTGCCGCGCGACCAGGCCGGGCAGGATCTCGAAGCGGCCGAGCTCGCTCTTCAGGCTCGACGCATAGAGGTCGAGCCGGTGCGCGCCGGTTTCCTCGAGCGCGTCGATCGCGCGTTCCCACGCGAAATCGACGGCCGCGGCCGCCACGCATACGTACAGCACGCCGGCCGATGCCCAGCCCCACCACGGGATTCCCTTGAAGCTTTTCTGCACGTTCGCCCTCATCGAAGCCCGCAACCGGCCGCCCGGAGCGACGCCCCGAACGACGCGCGCCGCGCGCCGGCAAGGCCGGCGGCGGCGCGTGCGAAGCGGCCTGCGCGACGGAGCGCGCGGCGTCGCGTCATCCGAAGTGTGCGATCAGGATCAGCGTGACCGTGACGACGATCGCGCCGCCGATGCGGGTCGCGATCTGCGCGAACGGCATCAGCTGCATCCGGTTCGCGGCAGTGAGGATCGCGACGTCGCCGGTGCCGCCTTGCCCGCTGTGGCAGGCGTTCACGATTGCGGTGTCGATAGGGTACATCTTCATCAGGCGGCCGACCACGAAACCGGTGCCCATCAGCGTCGCGACGGTCGACACGATCGTGACCACGTTGACGATCGTGAACGCGGCGGTCAGCTTGTCCCACGGCGTCATCGCGACGCCGATCGCGAACAGCAACGGGTACGTGACGGCGGTCGAGAAGAACTTGTAGACGACGAACGCGCCTTCCTGCAGCGGCGGCGACACCGCGCGCGCGAGCTTCACGAGCACCGCGAGGAACAGCATCGCGACCGGCGCGGGCAGGCCGAACAGCTTGTGCGCCATCAGGCCGACCAGGTACAGCGTGATCGCCGTGATGCCGGCGCCCGCGATGTGCGAGACGTCGACATGGCCGCGGATTTCCTCGTTCTCGGGCGTCATGTCGCCCGATTCGCCGACCTGCAGGCGGCCGTTGCCGGTCAGGTGCGGCAGGCGCTTGCCGAGCATGTCGAGCGCGCCCGACAGGATGATCGCGGTCAGGCTGCCGAGCATCACCGGCGGCAGCACCATCGCGAACATCTCGCCTTGCGGCAGGTGCATCAGTTCCGAATAGCCGATCGACAGCGGAATCGCGCCTTCGCCGACGCCGCCCGCCATGATCGGCACGACGATGTACAGCAGCGTGTGGCGCGCGCCGAGGCCGAGCGCGGTACCCACCGCCGTGCCGACGATCGCGGCCGCGACCGAGCCGGCCGCGAGCGGGATGAAGATCTTCACGAAGCCCTGGATCAGCACGCGCCGGTCCATGCTCAGGATGCTGCCGACGATGATCGACGCGATGAACAGGTACAGGAAGTTGGTCGACTTCGTGAACTCGACCGTCAGGTTCAGCACCGGCTTCGGCAGCACGTGGTAGTACGTGAGCGCCGACGGCACGAAGGTCGCGAAGATCGCGGCCGCGCCGATGTTGCGCAGGAGCGGCAGGCGCTTGCCCAGTTCCGCGCAGGTGAAGCCGAAGAACGCGAGCACCGCGATCGCCATCGAGATCTCGCCGGGCACCTTGCCGGTGACCGAGAAGCCGACGATCAGCGCAAGCAGGATGAAGTAGACGGGCAGCGGGATGATGCCGATGCGGATTTCCATCAGCTTCCACCAGCCTTCCGGCCAGAAGCGCTCGCGCGGGGCGGCGACGGCGTTGGAAACCGGCTCCGGATGGGACGGGGTATGGATAGAGGTCTGCAAGACGTGTCTCCTGATGTTGGAATGCCTGCATCGCTTCGCGGCATCGTGTGCCGTCTATTACGCAACCCCCATGCCAGCAATGCGGCCAGCCGGAATATTTTTAATACATTGATTCATAAGGGATTTATTTCGTCTGCGGAAATGGCGGCACGGCCGGCTGGCCGAGATTTCGGAATCCGCCCGGCGTCCAGGCCGAAATTTCGGCCGGGCGCCCGGTCGGGACGCCGATCCTGCGTGGCCGCCGGCCATATCGCCGCGCGCGATTTTCTTCGCACAATCGCTTCGTAGACCGTCCTCGCTCCGCTCTCTATCATCGGCTGATCCTTTTCCGACGTGCTTGACCCTTGTCCGGAGAACACCCGTGCGTTCGCCGCGGCGTCGCTCATCCGTCGATACCGTCTTTGGACAGGAGAGTGGTTCCCATGCTGCATGCCGTTTTTTCCGCCCGTCTTTCCGCCGGCCGCGTCGCGCGCCTGCTGGCCGCCGCCCTGCTCGGCGTCGCACTGCTCAATGGTGCGCGGGCCGACACCGCGCCGCTGAAGGTCGGCATTTCGACGAGCCCGCAGATCGAGGCGCTGAAGGTGGCCGCCAAGGAGGCGAAGGCGCAGGGGCTCGACGTGAGGATCGTCGAATTCACCGACTGGAATACGCCGAACGCGGCGCTCGCGAACAAGGACATCGACGTCAACTACTTCCAGCACATCCCGTTCCTCGAGAACGCGAACAAGCAGGGCGGCTACAACTTCGTGTCGATCGCGCCCGGCACGATCATGAAGATCGGCCTCTATTCGAAGAAGGTAAAAAGCTTCAGCGAGCTGAAGGACGGCGCGAAGGTCGCGATCGCGAACGATCCCGTGAACGGCGGGCGCGGGTTGCTGCTGCTGCAGCGCGCGGGGCTGATCAAGCTGAAGCCGGGCGCCGACTACCGCGCGACGACGCACGACATCGTGTCGAACCCGAAGCACCTGAAGATCATCCCGCTCGAGGCATCGCAACTCGCGCGTTCGCTCGACGACGTCGATCTCGCGCAGGGCTACCCGAGCTTCATCAAGCTCGCCGGCACGACCGACCCGAACAGCGCGCTGCTGTTCGACGGCACCGAGAACAAGATCTTCGCGATCCAGTGGGTCGTGCGGCCGGACAGCGTGAACGACCCGCGCATCCGCAAGTTCATCGCGATCTACCAGCAATCGCCGGCCGTGCGCCGTGCGCTCGACAACGCGTTCGGCTCGCTGTACGCGATCGCGTGGTGACGGAGGCAGGCATGACGACGGCGAACCGCAAGAAGATCCTGCTCAACGCGTTCAACATGAACTGCGTCGGGCACATCAACCATGGGCTGTGGACGCATCCGCGCGACCGCTCCGCACACTACACCGATCTCGACTACTGGGCCGACCTCGCGAAAACGCTCGAACGCGGCAAGTTCGACGGGATCTTCCTCGCGGACATCGTCGGCGTGTACGACGTGTTCGGCGGCGGCCCCGATGCCGCGCTGCGCGAATCGGTGCAGGTGCCCGTCAACGATCCGCTGCTGCTGGTGCCCGCGATGGCGCAGGTCACGCGGCATCTCGGCTTCGGCGTGACCGCGAACCTGACCTACGAGCCGCCTTACCTGTTCGCGCGTCGCATGTCGACGCTCGATCACCTGACGAAAGGGCGCGTGGGCTGGAACATCGTCACCGGCTACCTCGACAGCGCCGCGCGCGGGATGGGCCTCGCGCAGCAGATCGGCCACGACGACCGCTACGAGCGCGCGGACGACTACATGGACGTCGTCTACAAGCTGTGGGAACAGAGCTGGGACGACGACGCGGTGATCCGCGATGCGCAGGCGCGCGTGTTCGCGCAGCCGGGCAAGGTGCGGCGCGTGAAGCACGACGGGCCGTTCTATTCGATCGATGCGATCCACCTGAGCGAGCCGTCGCTGCAGCGCACGCCGGTGCTGTACCAGGCCGGTTCGTCCGCGCGCGGCGTCGAGTTCGCGGGCCGTCACGCCGAATGCGTGTTCGTGAACGGGCAGAGCAAGGCCGCCGCGCGTGCGGCGGCGCTCGACATCCGTGCGGCTGCCGCGCGGCAGGGGCGCGACCCGGCGTCGATCAGAATCTTTGCCGGCGTGAGCGTCGTGACGGCCGAGACCGAATTGCTCGCGCGCGAGAAATTCGACGAATACCGGCGCTATGCGAGCCCCGAAGCGGGCCTCGCGCATTTCGCGAGTTCGACCGGCATCGACTTCGCGAAGTACGGCCTCGACGAGCCGATCTCGTATGTGAAGACCGACTCGATCCAGTCGGCCGTCGACGCGATCTCGCGCAAGAGCACGACCGGCACGTGGACCGTGCGGCGGATGCTCGAACAGATGTCGCTCGGCGGCCGGTATGCGCCGATCGTCGGCTCGCCGTCGCAGGTCGCGGACGAGCTGCAGTCATGGATCGACGAGACGGGCATCGACGGTTTCAACCTGACGCGCACCGTGATGCCCGAGTCGTTCGAGGATTTCGTCGACTGGGTCGTGCCCGAGCTGCAGAACCGCGGCGTCTACAAGGAAGACTACGATCCCGCGCCGACGCTGCGCGAGAAGCTGTTCGGCGCGGGCCCGCGCCTGCCCGCGTGGCACACGGGCGCGCAGCACCGGCCGGCTGCCGTACCGGCAACCGAACCCGCGCATCCCGCGCATGCCTGAACGTGACGGAGCGAAGCGATGACGCAATTGTTCGATACGCTGGGTTTCGTCGACGCATCGGCCGCGCGTGCCGGCGCCGCTGCCGGCCCGCATGACGCGGCGGCCGCGGCCGCCGCCGGTGGCGCCGCCGTGTCGCTGGAGCAGGTCGGCAAGGTGTTCGCGACGCCGCGCGGCCAGGCCGCCGCACTGCGCGACGTGACGCTCGACGTGCGGCGCGGCGAGGTGTTCGGCATCATCGGCCGCAGCGGCGCGGGGAAGTCGACGCTGCTGCGGCTCGTGAACGGGCTCGAGCGGCCGAGCTCGGGCCGCGTGCGCGTGCAGGGCGTCGACGTCGGCGCGCTCGACGAGGACGGGCTCGTGGCGCTGCGGCGTCGCACCGGCATGGTGTTCCAGCATTTCAACCTGCTGTCCGCGAAGACGGTGTTCGAGAACGTCGCGCTGCCGCTGAAGATCGCCGGCGTGCCGAAGGCCGAGCGCGTGCGCAAGGTCGAGGCGCTGCTCGAACTCGTGGGGCTCGCCGCGAAACGCGACGCGTATCCGGCCAGCCTGTCCGGTGGGCAGAAGCAGCGCGTCGGCATTGCCCGCGCGCTCGTGCACGATCCCGAGGTACTGCTGTGCGACGAGGCGACCTCGGCGCTCGATCCCGAGACGACGCAGTCGATCCTCGCGCTGCTCGCCGACATCAACCGTCGCCTCGGGCTGACGATCGTGCTGATCACGCACGAGATGGAAGTGATCCGCGCGGTGTGCGACACGGTCGCGGTGATCGAACAGGGCGAAGTCGTCGAAACGGGCCCCGTGTGGCGCGTGTTCGGCGATCCGCGCCACGGCGCGACGCGCGCGCTGCTCAGCACGCTCGTGCACGACCTGCCGGCCGAACTGGCCGCGCGCGTGCAGCCGCTGCCCGAGCAGGCCGCGTTGCCCGACGGCGCGCAGGTCGTGCTCGACGTTCGTTATACGGGCGAGAGCGGCGGCGAGCCGGACGTCGGCGTGCTCGCGGCGGCGCTCGGCGGCTCGGTGCGGTTCCTGCACGGCGGGATCGAGCGCATCCAGGGGCATGCGCAGGGGCGGCTCGTGATCGCGGCGTCGCCGCGCGCCGATGAAGCCGGCCCGTCGTCGACACGCGGCGGCGCGGTCGCCGTGCTGCTCGAACGTGCGCGCCGTCACGCGAATCATGCGGAGGTGCTCGGTTATGTTTGAGCTCTGGTGGCCCGAACTGCTCGACGCGATCCGCGACACGCTGTCGATGGTCGCCGCGTCGGCCGTGATCGCGGCGCTGATCGGCATCCCGCTCGCGGTGATCCTCGTGACGACCGCGCCCGGCGGCATCTACGCGCGGCGCGGCGTGAACGCGGTGCTCGGCGCGCTCGTCAACGTGTTCCGCTCGACGCCGTTCATCATCCTGCTCGTCGCGCTGCTGCCGTTCACGCGCGTGCTGATCGGCACGACGATCGGCGTATGGGCGGCCGTCGTGCCGCTGTCGATTGCCGCGATCCCGTTCTTCGCGCGGATCGCCGAAGTGAGCCTGCGCGAAGTCGATCGCGGGCTGATCGAGGCCGCGCTCGCGATGGGCGCGAAGCGCCGCCACATCGTGTGGCACGTGCTGCTGCCGGAGGCGCTGCCCGGCATGCTCGGCGGCTTCACGATCACCGTCGTCGCGCTGATCGGCTCGACCGCAATGGCGGGTGCCGTCGGCGCGGGCGGGCTCGGCGATCTCGCGATCCGCTACGGCTACCAGCGTTTCGACACGACCGTCATGGCGACCGTGATCGTGATCCTGATCGCGCTCGTCTCGGCCGTGCAAATCACGGGCGACCGCCTGGTCCGACATGTGACCCGGCGCACCTGAGCCGTGCCACAAGCACGCGCTCGTTTCATTCATGAACCTGAGAGAACCCTACCCATGACCTTGCCCATCGGCGCGCCGCGCGAATGGAACGGACAATTCGAGGAAGCGCTGTTTCTCGACGTGGCGCGACGCCATCGTCCCGGTTTCCCCGACAAACTGGCCACGCCGCCGCGCGAGCCGCGCAACGCGGACGAACTGGCCGCCGTCGCCGACTACTACACGAAGATGGCGTCGCACGACCTGTTCATCGTGCAGGTCGTCGCGAAGGCGATCGACACGCTGTTCCGCGACGATCCGCATGTCCAGCTGATCCTGTCGCGCCAGCTCGGCGACGACGGCGCGCACGCGGTGATCGGACGAGAGCGCGTGACCGAACTGACCGGGCGCGATCCGCTGCCGGAAGTCGACCGGCTCGTCGCCGCGCACTGGGCGCGCATCGGCGACATCGCGGTGCGCGACGTCGCGGGTTTTCTCGCGTTCGAATGGCATTACGAGCTGCACATCCTCGCGAAGCTGTGGATCCAGCGCAAGACCGGCCGCATCGGCGACGGCGCGATGCGCGAACACGGCGAGAACCGGATCCGGCCGGACGAGGAGTGGCATCGCGTGCAGATCGTCCAGTGGTGGTTCGAGCGGCTCGCGACGCTGCCGGCGGCCGAACGCGACGCGCTGATCGATCGCGTGATCGCGGCCGACGAGGAAACGCAGGCGCGGCTCGACGGTTACCTGCACGACGAGTACGCGCACACCGCGCACGTGTTCGGCGCGGACATCGCCGAATATCGCGCGATCTACGACGACTGGCGGCGCGAGATCCTCGCGCGGTTGACCGGCAGGCGCGAACTCGGGAAACTCGTGCCGTTGTCGGAAGCTGTCTCGACCCAGGAACAGGAAGCCGTCGCATGAACGATCCCCGCGGCCCGGCGACGCTCGCCGCTGCAACGGATGTGTCAGCCGTCGATCCGGACGCACTGGCGCGCGTCATCGAAACGCTGCGCGAAACCGCCGCCGCGCGCGATCGCGCGGGCGGCCACGCCGCGCAGGAAAAGCAGTGGCTCGCCGACGCGGGCCTGCTGACGCTCGCGGTGCCGCGCGAGTTCGGCGGGCAGGAAGCCGGGTGGCCGGCGATCTACGACACGATCCGGCGGATCGCGCGCGTCGACAGCGCGCTCGCGCATCTGGTCGGGTTCCAGATCCTGCAGGTGGTGAGCGTCGACGTGTGGGGCAGCGCGGCACAGCGCGAACGTTATCTGCGCGGCACGGTCGAGCATCGCTGGTGGTGGGGCAATGCGGTCAACCCGCTCGACACGCGGCTGGTCGCGACCGCGACGCCCGACGGCGGCTACCGGCTCGACGGCGTGAAGGGCTTCTGTTCGGGCACGCGCGGCTCGCAGCGCATGACGGTGTCCGCGCACGATCCGCAAGCGGGCCGCACCGTGTTCGGCGTGGTGCCGACCGATCGCGCGGGGATCACGGTCAACGAAGACTGGGACCCGATCGGCCAGCGCCAGACCGACAGCGGCAGCGTGCGCTTCGACGGCGTGACGCTCGCGCCGGACGAGGTGCTGCACCGCTCCGAGGCGCCGCCGACACCGCGCGCGACGCTGCGCACGCTCGTGTCGCAACTCGTGCTGACGAACCTGTTCGTCGGGCTCGCGGAAGGTGCGCTGGCGGAAGCGCGCAACTACGTGCTGAAGCATGGCCGCCCATGGATACAGTCGGAGGTCGCGCAGGCGAGCGACGATCCGTACACGCTGCAGCGCTTCGGCGACATGCGCGTGCGGGCGATCGCCGCGGCGGCGCTGGCCGATCGCGCGGCGGCCGCGTTGCAGCGCGCGTGGGCGCGGCAGGATGCGCTGACGGCGGACGAGCGTGCCGAGGTGGCGCTCGCGGTATCGGAGGCGAAGATCGTCGCGCAGCGCGCGGCGCTCGACAACGGCGAGGCGCTGTTCGACGCATGCGGCGCACGCGCGACGGCCGCGTCGCTCGGCCTCGACCGCTTCTGGCGCAACGCGCGCACGCATACGCTGCACGATCCGCTCGACTATCGGCTGCGTGACGTCGGCCGGTTCGCGTTGACCGGGGAATTGCCGCCGGCGTCGCTCTATACGTGACGGATTGACACCGGAGCGGGCGCGGCCTGCTCCGGACCACACCCTGCCGGCATGCTGGACGTCCGAAATGATATGTTATATCGTTGCGATACAATATATCATTCGTTCCTCAACGTCCTCTTCCGGAATCGCCCGATGAGCACCGCACTCCCTCCGTCCACGCGGCTTCCCGTGACCGTCCTGTCCGGCTTTCTCGGCGCCGGCAAGACGACGCTGCTCAACCACATCCTGAACAATCGCGAGGGCCGTCGCGTCGCGGTGATCGTCAACGACATGTCCGAGGTCAACATCGACGCCGCGCTCGTCCGCGACGGCGGCGCAGGGCTGTCGCGCACCGACGAGAAGCTGGTCGAGATGAGCAACGGCTGCATCTGCTGCACGCTGCGCGAGGATCTGCTGATCGAGGTCGACCGGCTCGCGCGCGAAGGGCGCTTCGACCAGCTCGTGATCGAATCGACCGGCATCTCGGAGCCGCTGCCGGTGGCCGAGACGTTCACGTTCGAAGGCGAGGACGGCCGCAGCCTCGGCGAAGTCGCGCGGCTCGACACGATGGTGACCGTGGTGGACGCGTTCAATTTCCTGCGCGACTACGCGTCGCGCGACAGCCTGCAGTTGCGCGGCGAATCGATGGGCGACGAGGATGCGCGCACGGTGGTCGATCTGCTGATCGACCAGATCGAGTTCTGCGACGTGATCGTGATCAACAAGATCGACCTGATCGACGACAGCGCACGCGAGCGGCTGGTCGCGCTGCTGCGCGGGCTCAACCCGCGGGCGAGGATCGAGATCGCCGAATTCGGCAAGGTGCCGCTCGAGCGCGTGCTCGACACGGGCCTGTTCGATTTCGACGCAGCATCGCGCGCGCCGGGCTGGCTGCAGGAGCTGCGCGGCACACACACGCCGGAAACCGACGCATACGGCATCCGCAGTTTCGTCTACCGCGCGCGGCGGCCGTTCCACCCGCAGCGCTTCTTCGCGCTCGTCGAAAGCGAATGGCCGGGCGTCGTCCGCTCGAAGGGGTTCTATTGGCTGGCCACCCATCCGACCGTCGCCGGTTCGTGGTCGCAGGCCGGCGCGGTCGCGCGGCACGGGCCGGCCGGCCACTGGTGGGCGGCCGTGCCGCCCGAGCGCTGGCCGCAGGACGCGGAAGCCGTCGCGCAGATCCGCGCCCGCTGGGACGAGCGCGTCGGCGACGCGCGGCAGGAACTCGTGCTGATCGGCATGGACATGGACGAGCCCGCGCTGCGCGCGCGCTTCGACGCGTGTCTGCTGACCGACGCCGAGATGGCCACCGGCCCCGAACACTGGACCACGTGGGACAACCCGTTTCGCGACTGGCCCTGACCTGAACGCGCTTCCTGCATCGATCCGGATGGAGAAGGCGCTCCACCGGATCCCGAGCATGAATGCCCCCCTTCCCGATATCTCCCTGACCGATGCCGCGCCGGGCCGTCGCCCGCTCGAATGGGTCGGCATGCAGGGCATCGACCTGCCCGTTGCGGTGGCCGAGCCCGGCTGCCGGCGCGACGTGCATGCGCGCGCCGACGTGCAGGTCGACCTTCCCGCACCGCACGTGAAGGGCATCCACATGTCGCGGCTGTACAGGCTGCTCGACGGGCTCGGGGATGGCGCCGCGCTGTCGCCGGCCGGCCTTCGGCCGGTGCTGCAGGCGATGGTCGACAGCCATCGCGACTGCGACACGCGTCGTGCGCGGCTACGGCTGCGCTTCGACCTGCTGGCGCGCCGCGCCGCGCTGGTGACCGACGGGCTTGCCGGGTGGAAGGCCTATCCGGTCCGGATCGACGCGACGCTGACCGACGCCGGGTTCGAGCTGCGCGCGCAGGTGACGGTCGCCTATTCGTCGACGTGCCCGTGCTCGGCCGCGCTGTCGCGGCACTGGGTCGAACAGGCGTTCCTGGCGGCGTTCGGCCGCGACGATCGCGTGGAACCGGCAGCGGTCGCCGCGTGGCTGAAACGGCATGCGACGGCGGCCACGCCGCACAGCCAGCGTAGCGAAGCCGTCGTCAGCGCGGGGCTGCCGGCCGACGGCGCGACGCTCGGGCTGATCGACCTGATCGATCGCGTCGAGCACGCGCTCGGCACGCCGGTGCAGACGGCCGTCAAGCGCGCGGACGAGCAGGCGTTCGCGGTGCTGAACGGCGGCAACCTGATGTTCGTCGAGGATGCCGCGCGCCGGGTCCAGGCCGCGCTGGACGGCCGTCATGCGCACCCGCGCGTGCACGTGCGCCATCTGGAAAGCCTGCACCCGCACGACGCGGTGGCCTGGGCCGCGCCGGTTCGCGATGGCGCCGACGCATGCTGATCCGCAAGCTGTTCCGGTTCGAGAACGCGCACGTGGTGCGCGGCTGCAGCACGCGGCGTTGCTCGCATTCGATCCACGGCCATTCGTATCGCGTCGAGCTGCTGCTCGAGGCACACGCGCTGGACCACGGGCAGATGATCTACGACTTCGGGCTGCTCAAGGGCGACGTGCACGACCTGATCGACGCGTTCGACCACGCGGTGACGCTGTGGTCGGATGACGATCCCTGCTACGTCGAGAGCATGCGCCGGCATTCCGAGCGCTGGGTGCTGCTGCCGGTGTCGCCGAGCGCCGAGCAGTTCTCGCGCGTGTTCTTTCGCCTCGTCGATGCGGCGCTGTCCTGCACGCGCATGTCGAACGGCGAAACCGGTGTGCGGCTGCATTCGATCATCGTTCACGAAACCGAGACCGGCTACGCGCAGTGTTTTCGCGACGATGCGTTCAACCCGCGCATGGGCCGCATCGACCTGGACGACATCGTGTTCGCGCCGGCCATCGCCGGACAGTGGCGCGATCCGGGCCTGTTCGAGCGGATCAAGCGCGGCCGTTCGATGTCAAGACAGGAATCCTGATGATCAGAAAGAACCCGCGCGGCGACCTGCCGCAGATACACCCGAGTGCATTCGTCGATCCGACCGCCATTCTGTGCGGGCTCGTGATCGTCGAGGAGAACGTGTTCATCGGCCCGTACGCGGTGATCCGCGCCGACGAAACGGATGGCGACGGCCGGATCGCGCCGATCGTGATCGGTGCGCATTCGAACATCCAGGACGGCGTGGTGATCCATTCGAAGTCGGGCGCGAGCGTCACCGTTGGCCAGCACACGTCGATCGCGCATCGCGCGATCGTCCACGGGCCGTGCAAGGTCGGCAGCGGCGTGTTCGTCGGCTTCAACAGTGTGCTGTTCAACTGCACCATCGACGACGGCTGCGTGGTGCGCTACAACGCGGTCGTCGACGGCTGCCACCTGCCGCCGGGCTTCTACGTGCGCTCGACCGAGCGCATCGGGCCGGAAACCGATCTCGCCGCGTTGCCGCAGGTGACGGCCGACGCGAGCGACTTCTCCGAGGACGTCGCGCGCACGAACAATGCGCTGGTGCTGGGCTACAAGCACATCCAGAACGAGTTCTGAGCCATGGACGAACCCGTTCGACGTGAAGGGCGCGCGACCGACGCGCTGAAGCGACGCCATGTCGACCTGCTCGTGCACGGCGGCACGGCGATGACACCCAACGGTGCCGAGCAGGTCGACGTCGCGTGCGTGGACGGCCGTGTCGTCGCGCTGGGTGCGTTGCATGGCACGTGGAGCGCCGACGTTCTCCTGGATGCCGGCGGCCTGCATGTGCTGCCGGGCGTCGTCGACAGCCAGGTGCATTTCCGCGAACCGGGCCTGACGCACAAGGAGACCATCGAGGCCGGCACGCGCGGCGCGGTGCTCGGCGGCGTCACGACGATCTTCGAGATGCCCAACACGCATCCGCTGACGCTGACCGCTCAGGATCTGCAGGCCAAGCTGGAACGCGCGCGCGGCCGCGCGTGGTGCGACTACGCGTTCTACATCGGCGGCTCGGCCGCGAACGCCGAACGGTTGCCGGCGCTTGAAGCGCTGCCGGGCTGCGCGGGCGTGAAGGTCTTCATGGGCAGTTCGTTCGGCGACCTGCTGGCCGACGACGAAGCCGTGTTGCGCCGGATCGTGCGCAACGGGCGGCGGCGCATGGCCGTGCACGCGGAGGACGAAGCGCGGCTGCGCGCACGCCGGGCGCTCGTCGAAGCGAGCGGCGACGTGCGCGACCATCCGTGCTGGCGCGACGTGCAAAGCGCGCTGGAGGCGACACGGCGCATCGTCGCGCTGGCGGCCGAGACGGGCCGCCGGCTGCATGTGCTGCACGTGTCCACCGCCGAGGAAATGGCGTTGCTCGCGCGGCACCGGCGGCGCGTGACCGTCGAAGTCACGCCGCATCACCTGAGCCTGCATGCGCCCGATTGCTACGAACGGCTCGGCACGCTCGCGCAGATGAATCCGCCGGTACGTGAACGGCATCATCGGGATGCGCTGTGGCAGGCCGTTCGCGACGGCGTGGTCGACGTGATCGGCAGCGATCACGCGCCGCATACGCGCGACGAAAAGCGCCGGCCCTATCCGCAGTCGCCGAGCGGGATGACCGGCGTGCAGACGCTGCTGCCGCTGATGCTCGATCACGTGCACGCGGGCCGCGTGAGCCTCGAACGACTGGTCGACCTGACCAGCGCCGGGCCGGCGCGCATCTTCGGCATCGCGGGCAAAGGGCGGATTGCGGTGGGCTACGACGCCGATTTCAGCATCGTCGACCTGCGCGCGCGGCGGATCATCCGCGACGGATGGATCGCCAGCGTCAGCGGCTGGACACCTTACGACGGGTGCGCGGTCACGGGCTGGCCCGTGCATACGGTCGTGCGCGGCCAGGTCGTGGTGCGAGACGGCGCGCTGAACGGGGAGCCGCAGGGGCAGGCCGTCACGTTCCTGGACGCCTAGATCGGCAGGCGAACCGTCTGCTTGATGCGCTTCAGCGGAATCTCGGTTTCGACGTTGCGCACGCCTTCGATCTGCGTGAGCGTTTCCATCTGGAAGCGCTGGTAGTCGTCGAGATCGCGGGCGATCACGCGCAGCAGATAGTCGTAGCTGCCGGCCATCAGGTGGCATTCGAGCACTTCGGGCGCCTGCTCCATCTCGCGCGCGAAGCGTTCGACCGTCGTCTTGTCCTGGCGCTCCAGCGTGACGCGCACGAACGCCGTGAATCGCAGGTCGACGGCGGCCGGGTTCAGCAGCGCGACATACGCGTCGATCACGCCCTGTTCCTCGAGCAGGTGAACGCGGCGCAGGCAGGGCGTGGCGGACAGCCCGGCCTGTTGCGCAAGTTCGGCATTCGTCTGGTTCGAATTCCGTTGCAATGCACGCAGAATGCGCCGGTCGATTGCATCCAGTTTGATTGACATTTTTGACTACCCAAGCGGTGGATGCTAGAGAATAGCGCCAAAATCGATAGTCAAAGTAGCCGAATACGCATCCAATCTCCATGGGAAGGCGCCGATAATCCGACGACAGGCCGGGCGATTCCCGTCCGCCGGCAATCCCGTTCAGGAGCTATCCCATGTCGCATCCATCCTGGCTGCCGTTCATCGCAACGTCGCTGCTGATCATCGTCACGCCGGGCCAGGACATGGTGCTCGTGATGTCACGTACGCTGTCCGACGGCACGCGCGCGGGCCTCGTGACCGCGGCGGGCGTCAGCGTCGGGCTGCTCGTGCACACGATGCTCGCGACGCTCGGGCTGGGCGCGCTGCTGCAGGCATCCGAATGGCTGTTCACGGCGCTGAAGGTGGTCGGCGCGTTGTACCTGCTGTATCTCGGCATCACGCTGTTGCGCTCGTCGGGCGAACTGACGCTCGC
Organism: Burkholderia sp. LK4; assembly: GCF_001043615.1. Classification (NCBI taxonomy): domain Bacteria; kingdom Pseudomonadati; phylum Pseudomonadota; class Betaproteobacteria; order Burkholderiales; family Burkholderiaceae; genus Burkholderia; species Burkholderia sp. LK4. Next base: position 37,314 of record NZ_LDUL01000027.1, on the reverse strand, counting down.
GAGCGGCGACGGCGCGCAGGCATCGCGGCTGCGTACGTTCGCGCAAGGCGCACTGTCGAACGTGTCGAATCCGAAGGTCGCGCTGTTCTATCTGGCGTTCCTGCCGCAGTTCGTGCCGTCGGGCGCCGCGCATCCGATGCTGTCGCTGTTCGTGCTGGGCGCGACCTTCGCGGGCCTGACGTTTCTCGTCAAGGGGCCGGTTGCTGTGTTCGCCGGCCTGCTGTCCGCATCGATCCGCCGCAACCCGCGGATCCTGACGCGCATGCACCGCGTCAGCGGGGCGGTGCTGCTGGGGCTCGGGGTGAAGCTGGCGCTCGAGCGTCGCTGATGGCGGGGCGCTCGTGCGCGTGTCGTCGCGCGCGGTCGCGCATGGCCGGTCGAGTCGGATAAACGGCGTGCCGCATGTGGCTGCCGTGCCATCGGCGCGGTCGCACCGATGGCACGCCTTCCGGCATCGAGCAGGCGCTTCTCGATGCGTCGCGCGTCGGGCCGATTACCAGCGATAACCGACGCCCGCGCCTGCGCCGATCGAGCCGTGGCCCGACACGGCCGTCGTCACCGAGCCCTTGACCAGCCATTTCGTGGTCGCGACGGAAAGACCGACCGCCATCGCGCTTTGACCGCCGTACGTGCCGCCGCCGAGTGCGACGACCTTTTCGCCGGGCAGCACGGCTTGCGGCATGTTGGCCATCGCGATCGCGCTCGCGGTGCCCGCATCCGAGTCCTTGCGGTACTTCGACATTTCCTCGCGGACGGAGTTGATTGCACCGTTTAACTGGCGCACGTTCACGCCATCCGTCGGCGCCGTGCCGTCGGCCATGTTGGTCAACTGGCGCTCGGCGCCCGGCGCACCGATCGATACCGTGTTGTCGCGCGACGCGACCGAGTTGGCGCCCAAGGCGACCGCATTGTTTGCCGGTGCCTGGCTGTTCGCGCCGATCGCCGTCGAATTGTTGCCGGAGACATTCGAACCGGTTCCGATCGCCGTGCCGTTCGCTGCCGTGACTTTCGAATTCGCGCCGGTTGCGGTGCCGTTCGCTGCCGTGACGGTCGAGTTCGTGCCGGTTGCGGTGCCGTTCGTTGCCGTGACTTTCGAGTTCGTGCCGGTTGCGGTGCCGTTCGCTGCGGTGACGGTCGAGTTCGTGCCGGTTGCGGTGCCGTTCGCTGCGGTGACGGTCGCGTTCACGCCGATACCCGTCCCGTTGTCTCCCGACACGTTCGCGCCGTTGCCGAGCGCCGTGCCGTTCGTCGCGCTGACCGAGGTGTTCTTGCCGATCGCGGTGCCCGTGCTGTCCGCCACCGTGCCGCTCGGGACGCTCGACGAAATCTTGCCGACGGTGTTCGTGAGCGCGGCCAGATCCGTCGTCAGTGTGGAGACCTGATTGGCGATCGAGAAGAGCTGCGAGCCGTTGACCGCGTCCGTGCTGGTCGCGCTGATCGCGCCGGCCGCGACGTTGACGATCTGGCGCTCGGCGCCCGCGCTGCCCACGCTGACCACGCCGACCGGCGTACCCGCGAAGCCGCTGTAGCCGACGCCGTTCAGCGTTACGCTGCTGACGGTGGTTGCCGCACGCGTGGCCGCATTCGAACCCAGCGCCACCGAATTCGCGTCGGCCGCGTTCGCGCCTTCGCCGATGGCGACCGCATTCACCGCGGAGGCCGTCGCGCGGGCGATCGCGACGCTGCCGGTCGCGGATGCCGAGCTGTCGACGCCGAGCGCGACCGCATCGCCGGCACCGGCGTTGGCCTGGAAGCCGAGCGCCGTGCCGCCGGCCGCGCTGCTGCCTTTGCCGACCGCCGTCGAGAAGGTTGCGGTGGCGCTGGCGCCCTGGCCGACTGCCGTCGATTGATCCACGGCGAACGCGCCCGAACCGAATGCCGACGCCGTGGCGCCGTTCGCGACCGCGCCCTGGCCCACCGCCGTCGCGTTGAGGCCGGTCGCACCGGCGAACGCGCCAATCGCCGTCGCATGGTCGCCGGTCGCCACGGCATTGCCGCCCAGCGTCGTGGCTTGCGTACCGGTTGCGACGGACTGCCGCCCGATCGCCACGGTTTCGCTGTACGCGCCGGTCGACGAGCCCGAATCGGCGACTGCCGACGGGCCGATTGCGATGTTGTCGCAGCCCCGTGCCGTGGCCGGATACGTACTGGTGCCCGAAATCGCGATGTTGTCCGAGCAGCCTGCGACGGTATCGATCGCATTGCCGTTCTGCACATAGGAAGCCTGCGCCGGTGCGGAAGCCGCGAATGCGACGACCGCTGCGCTGACGGCGATGGCCAGCGCCGCTTTCGACTTCACCGGCGCGTGCTGCACCGGATTCCCCGACCCTCGATGATTCTTGTTCATGTTGTTCCTGGGCTTGATATGAAAATTGTGTTTTGGCTAGCGTGTCCGTCTCACGATTTCCCTGTCGCCTTGGTTCGAGTACGATCCGATTGAAAAGATGTACTAAACAAATTCGACATTTGGCGGAATGAATCCGGGCGGGAAACGGCGCAGGGGCGGCTGCGTCGTTTGACGTGTTCCGGCACGCTGGCGCGTGCCGGATCGGCAGCCTGAGATGCGACGACGCATTCTGATCGGACGCGCGGGCGCCCGGGTTTGCCGTAGCGGTCGATCTTTATGCTTCAGGGGAAATCCGGCTGCGGAGATGCGCACCGGCGGCCGGCATGGCCGTGATGGCGCGGAAGCCGGCGTTCGTGCGCCGGCTTCCGTCACGCTCCGTTGCGCACGTTATTGCGCCGGCAACGCGTCCGCCAGCGCCCGCATTGCTTCCACCGTCTCCGGATTCGCGGGGAAAAACGCCTCGATCGCGAGTTCCGACAGCGTCACGTCGACCGGCGTGCCGAACACCGTCGTCGTGCTGAAGAACGTCAGTTCGCCGGCTGCCGTGCGCAGCCGCAACGGCACGGCGATATCCGCGAAGTCGGTGCGCGCATGCGTGTCGTCGGGCTGGCCGGCCGGTGCCGGATACGCGGCGAGTTCGTCGCGCAGCGTCTGCAACGCGTGGTCGCCGCTTGCATCGATCTGCCGCTGCAGCCGATGCAGGATGTGCGCGCGCCACTCGTGCCAGTTGACGATCTGCGACGCGAGGCCGTCCGGGTGCAGGCTCAGCCTCAGCACGTTGACGGGCGGTTGCAGCAGCGACGGATCGGCCTGCGCGACCAGCGCGCCGAGCATCCGGTTCGCGGCGAGCAGCGTCCAGTGACGATCCACGGCGAGCGCCGGGTAGGGCTCGTGGCCGCGCAGCACGGCTTCCACCGCGTGGCGCGCGGCATCGAGCTGCGGATCCGAAAACGGCCGTTCGCGAAACAGCGGCGCGAAGCCGGCCGCGACGAGCAGCGCATTGCGTTCGCGCAGCGGCACGTCGAGACGCTCCGCGAGATGCAGCACCATCTCGCGGCTCGGCTGCGCGCGGCCCGATTCGACGAAGCTCAGGTGGCGCGCGGAAACGTCCGCGTCGAGCGCGAGCGCCATCTGGCTCAGGCGCCGGCGTTGCCGCCACGTGCGCAGCAGCGGGCCGATGCCGGACGCGCGGCCGGCGGACGGGGAGGGCGAGTGGAGGGCGGCGGTCGGGTTCATGCAGCAGATGATAGGCAATCCCGCGTGCCTTGGGCATTACCTGCGACGTAAGCATCGCGCCTCCCCGGGCGTGTCGCGGCGCTGCGTTACCATAGCCCCCGTGCCAACTGAGAGACGACGCCGGACCCGCGATTGAAAACGCAAGGGCTGACGCCGTGCATATTTACGACAAGGCATTCCAGGGGAATCCAACAATGAAAAAACTTGCCGTCCGGCTCGCCTGCGTGGCGACGCTTGCATTCACCGCGATCAGCGCCCACGCGCAAACCGAAGCCGCGCAGGTGGAAATGAGGGCCGCGGCTGCCGCCGCCAACGACGCGGTCGTGAAGGGCCCGACCGACATCGACGTGAAACACGAAGCCGTGCTGAAGCTGAAAGCCGGCGAATCGTTCGTGCCGGCCGCCGAAGCCGGCCGCTACCTGCGCTCGATGGGCAACTCGATCGATGAAACCCGGCTGGTCGGCCTCGTGCTGCCCGACGATCCCGATGCCGACTGGATCTCGGTCGTGTCGTTCGAGCCGAGCGGCTATATCCGCGACGACGACGCGAAGGACTGGAAACCCGACGAACTGCTGAGGAGCCTGCAGGCCGGCACCGAGGAAGACAACCCCGGGCGCAAGGAACGCGGCCTGCCCGAAACCGAGGTGGTCGGCTGGGCGAAGGCGCCCGCGTACGACGCGGCCACGCACCGGCTCGTCTGGTCCGCGATCATCCGCGACAAGGGCGCCGCGCCGAACGCCGAAAACGACGGCGTGAACTACCGGACGCTCGTGCTCGGCCGCGACGGCTACCTGTCGCTGACGATGGCATCGACGCTCGCCGATCTGCCGAAATACAAGGCGTCGGCCGACGAGCTGCTGTCGAACATCAGCTTCAACGACGGCAAGCGCTACGCCGATTTCAACAAGTCGACCGACCACGTCGCTGAGTATGGCCTCGCGGCGCTGATCGTCGGCGTCGGCGCGAAGAAGCTCGGCCTGCTCGCGCTGATCGGCGCGTTCGCGGTGAAGTTCTTCAAGGTCGGCGCGGTTGCGCTGCTGGCCGGCGGCGCGGCGCTGAAACGCTTCTTCGGGCGCAAGCCGAAGCCGGCCGCGGTGCCGGCCGTCGCCGACGCATCCGGCGTGTCCGATGCATCCGCCACGGAGCGCAAGGAATGACGAAGCTGTTGCTGCTGATCTTCGGCGGCCTCAAGCTCGGCAAGGTGCTCGTGTCCGCGGGCACCATGCTCGCGTCGATCGGGGTCTATGCGCTGTTCTACGGCTGGCGGTTCGCGGCCGGTTTCGTGGCACTGCTGCTGGTGCACGAGGCCGGCCACTATGTGGCCGCGCAGCGGCGCGGGCTCGACGTCGGGCTGCCGACCTTCATCCCGTTCGTCGGCGCGTGGATCCAGCTGAAGGAGATGCCGCACGACGCGGAAACCGAGGCGTACGTCGGGCTCGCCGGGCCGTTCGTCGGCACGCTCGGTGCGCTGGCCTGCTACGCGGCCGCGCGCCACTACGACAGCAACCTGCTGCTCGCGCTGTCGTACACGGGCTTCTTCTTGAACCTGTTCAACATGATTCCGCTGTCGCCGTTCGACGGCGGGCGGATCACCGCGGTGCTGTCGCCGCGCATCTGGTTCGCGGGCGTGCCGGTGCTGATCGCGCTGTTCGTGTACCGCCCGAGCCCGCTGCTGATCGTGATGGCGATCCTCGCGCTGCCGCAGCTCAAGCGCGCGTGGCGCTACGATCCCGACGCGCCGGAGAACCGCGTGTACTACGCGACGTCGATCGAGACGAAGACGACGTACGCGCTCTGCTACGTCGGCCTGCTCGCGTTCCTCGCGCTGATGACGTCCGGCGTGCACGACATGCTGCGCGTCGCGCATTCCGCGGCCTGACGCAAAAAACGGCGGCCGCTGTTACGCGGCCGCCGTCGTTTCCCATTTCCTTCTTTTCGCCGAATCTCACGCGTCGCGATGCCGCAGCTCGACGCGCCGGATGTCCTGCACGATCACGAGATAGCTGAACACGGTGACGAGCGCGTTCAGCCCGACGAACACGAGTGCGCCGTTGAACGAGCCGCTCGCGCCGACGAGATAGCCGATCGCGATCGGCGCGACGATGCCGGCCGTGTTGCCGAACATGTTGAACAGGCTGCCCGACAGGCCGATCGCTTCCTTCGGCGCAGTATCCGCGACGACGGCCCAGCCGAGCGAGCCGATGCCCTTGCCGAAGAACGACACGGCCATCAGCACGATCACGAGCGCTTCGCTGTCGACGTAGTTGCAGCCGATGATGACCATCGACAGCGCCATCCCGCCGACGATCGGGATCTTGCGCGCGAGCGTGAGCGACACGCCGCGGCGGATCAGCCCGTCGGACAGCATCCCGCCGAGCACCCCGCCGAGGAACCCGCAGATCGCGGGCAGCGACGTCATGAAGCCGGCCTTCAGCAGCGACATCCCGCGTGCCTGCACGAGGTAGATCGGGAACCATGTGAGGAAGAAATAGGTGAGCACGTTCACGCAGTACTGGCCGAGATACACGCCGATCAGCATCCGGTTCGACAGCAGCTGGCGCACGTAGTACCAGCCCGCCACGCGGCGGCCTTCCGAACGCAGGCCGTCGGTGCCGCGCACGGTCGTGCGCACGAGGCCGCCGCCCTGCTCGATGTGCTCGAGTTCCGCGCGGTTCACGGCCGGATGGTCGGCCGGATCCTTCACAACCCGCAGCCACAGGAACGCGAGCGCGATGCCCGCGAGGCCGAGCCACAGATACACCTGGTGCCAGCCGTACGCATGCGTGAGCCACGCCATCAGCGGCGAGAACACCACGGCCGCGAAGTATTGCGCGGCGTTGAAGATCGCGGACGCCGTGCCGCGCTCGGCGGTCGGGAACCAGCTCGCGACGACTTTCGCGTTCGCGGGAAAGGCGGGTGCCTCGGCGATGCCGACCGCGAAGCGCATCGCGAACAGCGCGGCCACCGCGAACGCGGCGCTGCCGCCGAGCCCGATCGTGCCCTGCAGCAGCGTGAACGCCGACCACAGGAAGATGCTGGCCGCATACACGCGGCGCGCGCCGAAGCGGTCGAGCAGCCAGCCGCTCGGCAGTTGCGCGAGCACGTAGGCCCAGCTGAACGCCGAGAAGATGTAGCCCATCGTCACCGGGTCGATGCCGAACGCCTTGCGGATCGGCGTGCCGGTGATCGACAGCGTCGCGCGATCCGCATAGTTGAGCGTCGTGACGACGAACAGCATCGCCAGGATCCAGTAGCGCACGGCGGTCCGGCGTGCGGTGCGGGCGAGGTCGAGCGGAAGATCGCGAGGGGTGGTCTGATTAGGCACTTTAATGTACGTCGTCGTATGACATGGTGCGTAGCTTATGTGGGTTGGCCGACCCCGGAAACCTCGGGTTTTCCCGTTGGGTACAACGCGAAACGCCCACAATTTGGGCATGAATCGAATCAATAAGGGATTCGCGCATTGTGTGGCAAGATCGACGACCCGCGTGAATCGCAAAATCATGTCGGCAGACATCGTATCTGTTGGGCTACAATGAGCCCATCATTCCCGAACCACGGAGCACACCCATGCAACTGACAGGAGAGATGCTGATCGGCGCCGAAGCGGTCGCCGGTTCGGCCGGTACCTTGCGCGCGTTCGACCCGTCGAAGGGCGCGCCGATCGACGCGCCGGCGTTCGGCGTCGCGGCGCCGGCCGACATCGAGCGTGCATGTGAACTCGCGCGCGACGCGTTCGACGCGTACCGCGCACAGCCGCTCGCGGCCCGCGCGGCATTTCTCGACGCGATCGCGGATGAAATCGTCGCGCTCGGCGACGCGCTGATCGAGCGCGCGCACGCTGAAACGGGCCTGCCCGTCGCGCGGCTGCAGGGCGAGCGCGGCCGCACCGTCGGCCAGCTCCGGTTGTTCGCGCGTGTCGTGCGCGACGGTCGTTTCCTCGCCGCGTCGATCGATCCCGCGCAGCCCGCCCGCACGCCGCTGCCGCGCTCGGACCTGCGGCTGCAGAAAGTCGGGCTCGGGCCCGTCGTCGTGTTCGGTGCGAGCAATTTCCCGCTCGCGTTCTCGGTGGCCGGCGGCGATACGGCGTCGGCGCTCGCGGCCGGCTGCCCGGTGATCGTGAAGGCGCATGAGGCGCACCTCGGCACGTCCGAACTGGTCGGCCGCGCGATTCGCGCCGCCGTCGCGAAAACCGGGATGCCGGCCGGTGTGTTCTCGCTGCTGATCGGCCCCGGCCGCTTGATCGGCGCGGCGCTCGTCGGCCATCCGGCGGTCCAGGCCGTCGGCTTCACGGGGTCGCGGCAGGGCGGCATGGCGCTCGTGCAGATCGCGAATGCCCGCCCGCAGCCGATTCCCGTCTACGCGGAAATGAGCAGCATCAACCCCGTCGTGCTGTTCCCGGCGGCGCTCGCCGCGCGCGGCGACGCGATCGCGACGAGCTTCGTCGATTCGCTGACGCTCGGCGTCGGCCAGTTCTGTACCAACCCGGGCCTCGTGCTCGCGATCGACGGCCCCGATCTCGACCGCTTCGAAGCCGTCGCCGCGCAGGCGCTCGCGAAGAAGCCGGCCGGCGTGATGCTCACGCCCGGGATCGCCGATGCGTATCGTCATGGCCGCGGCAAGCTGGCCGAACTGCCGGGCGTGCGCGAAATCGGCGCGGGCGAGGCCGCGCAGACCGATTGCCAGGCCGGCGGCGCGTTGTACGAAGTCGGCGCGCAGGCGTTCCTGGCCGAGCCGGCGTTCAGCCACGAAGTGTTCGGGCCGGCGTCGCTGATCGTGCGCTGCCGCGATCTCGACGAAGTCGCGCGCGTGCTCGACGCGCTCGAGGGCCAGCTCACGGCCACGCTGCAGATGGACGCCGACGACAAGCCGCTGGCCCGCCGGCTGCTGCCGATCCTCGAACGCAAGGCCGGGCGCCTGCTCGTGAACGGTTACCCGACCGGCGTCGAGGTGTGTGACGCGATGGTGCACGGCGGCCCGTTCCCCGCGACGTCGAACCCGTCCGTCACGTCGGTCGGCGCGACGGCGATCGAGCGTTTCCTGCGCCCGGTGTGCTACCAGGATTTCCCGGACGATCTGCTGCCCGAGGGGTTGCAGGAGCAGAACCCGCTCGCGATTCCGCGGCTGCGGGACGGGAAGGCGGAGTGACGGGCGGCGTCGATTGAGCGTGTGATTTCCGGCGGCCGGTGCGTCGGGGTCGGTGCCGGCACGCGGAAACCAAAAGGCGGATGTGGCCGGTGGGCCGCTTCCGCCTTTTTTGCATGACGGGTTTCGGTGCAGACGGGTTTGTTCGATCAGTGAGCGGGGTGGGCGGCGAGTTGGAGGCGTTCGGCCGCAGCCAGCAGACGGCGGTCGCGTGTCCACAGCTTGCTGCCGCTGGTGAGTCGGACCGAGGCGAGCAGGTGTGCATCGACGTAACCGATGCCGAGCCCGTAAAGCGGCGCGACGTCGATCATGCGTTGAACTTCGTCATCGGTTGCTGCCGCCGCGGCGGGGAGGTCGCGGAGCGCATCCAGCACGCTCTCGCGATCACGCAGGCTGCCGAGTGCAAGCTCGCCGACGACGAACGGATGGATCAATACCCGTTCTGCTTCCAGCAGTGTGGTGAGCGTTGCATCGCCAGCTCGCAGGTGATCGATCCAGACGGAGGTGTCGACAAGAATCATGCGGGCTCCGATGGGCGGCGCGGGACGGATTCGAGATCGGGTTCGGTGCCGCCAAGGCGAGCCAGCCGTCGTGCGCTTTCACGGGCAATCAGCGCGCGCAGCGCTTCTCTGACCAGCGCCGATTTTTCGGTAACGCCGGTCAATTGCTGCGCTTTGGCGAGCAACGCATCGTCCAGAGATAAGGTGGTGCGCATGATTGGCTCCGAAAAGATCGAGGCATCAATTATGTCACCGATTGATGTCGATAGTGATGCGGTGCGTCGATAGAGGGTGAGCAGGCGTAGTGTCGAATCGGGCGACCGGCGTGGTGGTACTGAGCGCAAGGCAGCCGCAAATGCCGTCTTCCGCGTCACCCGGTTTTCTCCTACAGTAGCGAAGCCTCGGGCCAGCCGGCCCGCAGGCAAGCCTGAGAGACCGACAAAAGACAACGAGGGAACCCCCGATGAACATCAACAAGCGTGGCGATCACCTGTTTGCGGCCGGATTGTGGAAAGCGATCGGCGACGTCGCGAAATCCGTGCGCACCCAGGTCGGCCAGACCAGCGAAGGGCGCGTGCTCGCGAATGCGCTGCTGGAATTCCAGCGCGACCTGGGCGGCAGCGAATTCGACGTGACGATCAACCAGGGGCGCGTCGTCACGGGCGCCGACGCGCATTCGCTCGTGTTCGGGCAAGCCGTGCGCCGCTTCCGGCAGGACATGGAGGCGCTGGTGTTCGCGCTCCAGTACCGGCGCGGCATCGACGAACGCGACCCGGGCCTGCGCACCGAAGCACTGCTGCAGGCGAACAGCCAGCTCGCGACCGCGAAGCAGTCGGCGACGATCACGGTCGGCCGGTTCTTCGATGCGGTCGTCGACCGCGATGTGCTCGGGCAGATCCTCGACGGCGAATCGAACGCACGCGCGCGGGCGGGCACGCAGGGGCAGATCGAGGCGACGCGGGTCAGGCTCGCGAACGTGCGCCACCGGATCGTCGGAATCATCGCGCAGATGTGACGCGGCCGGACGGCCTGCAAGGCGGGGTGGCGTCACGCGAAGCGCCGCGCCGGAGGCGGCACCCGTCGCGGCGGATGCGTGCGCGGTTACTGCTGCGAACGGTCGCGATACCGTCGAACCGGCACGCGACGCGACAACCGGCCTGCGCGGCGCCGATCAACGCACCGCGCAGGCCGTACCCGCTTACTGCGGGCCCATCTTCTTGATCAGCACGTCGAGTTCGGCCGCTTCGGCCTCGGTGAGGTCGACGAGCGGCGCCCGCACGGGGCCCGCGTCGTGGCCGACGAGCTTCGCGCCCGCCTTCACGATGCTGACCGCATAACCCGCGCGGCGGTTGCGGATCTTCAGGTACGGCAGGAAAAACGTGTCGATCAGGCGGCCGACCGTTGCGTGGTCGTCCTTCGCGATCGCTTCGTAGAACTCCATCGCCGTCTTCGGGATGAAGTTGAACACGGCCGACGAATACACCGGCACGCCGAGCGCCTTGTACGCGGCGGCATAGACTTCGGCCGTCGGCAGGCCGCCGAGATACGCGAAGCGGTCGCCGAGGCGGCGGCGGATCGTCACCATGCTTTCGATTTCGCCGACGCCGTCCTTGAAGCCGATCAGGTTCGGGCAACGATCGGCGAGGCGCTCGAGCATGTCGGCGTTCAGCTTCGAATTCGCGCGGTTGTACACCACGACGCCGATCTTCAGGGCGCGGCACACCTGCTCGACGTGCTCGGCGATCCCTTCCTGGCTGGCTTCGGTCAGGTAATGCGGCATCAGCAGCACGCCGCTCGCGCCGAGGCGCTCGGCCTCCTGCGCATATTCGATCGCGACGCGCGTCGCGCCGCCCGCGCCGGCGAGGATCGGCACCTTGCCCTTGCAGGTTTCCGTCGCGACGCGGATCACGTCCGAATACTCGCGCTGCGTGAGCGAGAAGAATTCACCGGTGCCGCCGGCCGCGAACAGCGCGCTCGCACCGTACGGCGCGAGCCATTCCAGGCGCTCGGCATAGGTGGACGGGCGGAAGCTGCCGTCGGCGTCGAAGTCCGTCAGCGGAAAGGACAGCAGGCCGTGGGAGATGATCTGTTTGAGTTCTTGCGGTGAAGTCATGGTCGGGTCGTCCGTCTAGCGCGAGTGCTGGTTCGTCGGGAACGGCATACGAGCCAAATTGGCGATGTCGTTGTATGTCATCGTACAACGAGGGAAAGGACCGCGCAAGCGATTTGCTGGCGGGTAAATGATAGGGTCTTTCCGGATAAGGGTTTACGCAGCATCGCCGGCCAGAGTCGAATGTCGTATGATGACTAACAATATGGCCGACAGCCTCCAGGAATTCCGATGACTGCTTCCCCGCTCTACATCCGCGTGCATCCGGACGACAACGTCGCGATCGTCGTCAACGACGGCGGCCTGCCCGAGGGCGCGACGTTCGCCGACGGGCTGACGCTGCGCGAAGGCGTGCCGCAGGGGCACAAGGTCGCGCTGGTCGATCTCGCGGCCGGCGACCCGATCGTCCGCTACAACGTGGTGATCGGTTATGCGCTGGCCGAGCTGCGACGCGGCAGCTGGGTCAACGAGCGCACGATGCGCATGCCCGAGCCGCCGGGGCTGGACAACCTGCCGCTCGCGACGCGTGCCGCGCCGCCGCTGCCGCCGCTCGAAGGCTATACGTTCGAGGGCTTCCGCAATGCCGACGGCTCGGTCGGCACGCGCAACATCCTCGCGATCACGACGACCGTGCAGTGCGTGTCGGGCGTCGTCGAGCATGCGGTGCGGCGGATCAAGGCCGAGCTGCTGCCGCGCTACCCGAACGTCGACGACGTGGTCGGGCTCGAGCACACCTACGGTTGCGGCGTCGCGATCGACGCGCCCGACGCCGACATCCCGATCCGCACGCTGCGCAACATCAGCCTGAATCCGAACTTCGGTGGCGAGGTGATGACCGTGAGCCTCGGCTGCGAGAAGCTTCAGCCCGAGCGCCTGCTGCCGCCTGGCGCGATTTCGGTGGCGGCCGACGGCGCCGGCGACAACGGCGGTGTCGTGTGCCTGCAGGACGCCGCACACGTCGGCTTCAACTCGATGATCGACTCGATCATGACGATGGCCGAATCGCATCTCGAGCGGCTGAACCGCCGCCGCCGCGAGACGTGCCCCGCGTCGGATCTCGTCGTCGGCGTGCAATGCGGCGGCAGCGATGCGTTCTCGGGGCTCACCGCGAATCCGGCCGTCGGCTTCGCGGCCGACCTGCTGGTGCGCGCGGGCGCGACGATCATGTTCTCCGAGGTGACGGAAGTGCGTGACGGTGTCGCGCAGCTCACGTCGCGTGCGGCGAACGAGGACGTTGCGCGCGAGATCATTCGCGAGATGGACTGGTACGACCGTTACCTGCAGCGCGGCCGCGTCGACCGCAGTGCGAACACGACGCCCGGCAACAAGAAGGGCGGCCTGTCGAACATCGTCGAGAAGGCGATGGGTTCGATCGTGAAGTCGGGCAGCGCGCCGATCGCCGGTGTCGTGCGTCCTGGCGATCGCGCGAGGCAGAAGGGGCTGCTTTATGCGGCGACGCCCGCGAGCGACTTCATCTGCGGCACGCTGCAGCTCGCGGCCGGGATGAACCTGCACATTTTCACGACCGGCCGCGGCACGCCGTACGGCCTCGCACAGGTGCCGGTGATCAAGGTCGCGACGCGCAGCGATCTCGCGCGCCGCTGGCACGACCTGATGGATCTCGATGCGGGGCGGATCGCGACCGGCGCGGCGACGATCGAGGACACCGGCTGGGAACTGTTCCGGCTGATGCTCGACGTCGCGAGCGGCAAGCGTCGCACGTGGGCGGAGCAGTGGAAGCTCGCGAATGCGCTGACGCTGTTCAATCCGGCGCCGGTGACCTGACGCGCGCGGCCGATGCCGCCGGACGATGCGGGCGCCCGACGGCGCCCGTTTTCATTGCGGCGATCGTTATGCGATGTCGATCGGCAGCGACAGCCCGACCTTGACGCGCGACATCACGACCATCGTTTCGAAGTGACGAATGTTGTGGTGCTGCCGGAATACGCGCGTGGAAAACTCCTCGTAGTGATCGATGTCGCGCATCGCGATCATCAGCACGAAATCGGCGCGCCCCGTCACCACATAACACTGCATGACTTCCGGCAGCGACTTCAGGAACCGCTTGAATTCGTCGAGCAGGTCGACCCGTTCGCGCTCGACCTGCACGAGGACGAGCATCGTCAACGGGAGGCCGACCTTGGTCGGATCGACGACGGAAACGTCCTGCTGGATATAGCGCTCGTCGCGCAGCCGCTTCACGCGGCGCAGGCATGCGGGCGGGCTCAGGCCGATCTCGGCGGCGAGCGCCTGGTTGGTGATCTGGTTGTCGTGCTGGAGGCGGGCGAGGATTCGCAGGTCGAAGTCGTCGAGCGGTGTGGCGGCGGAATTCATCGGATTTCCTTCGGAGAGAAAAAACGAAACAAACTCGCGAATGATGCCGCCCGATGTTTATCGGATTTCGCGACGGCTGCCGATAATCGTAGCACCCGTCAACGATGAAGCCGCGAGGAAAACATCATGCGTTTCCGACATCTGCTGCTGGCACCGCTCGTGCTGCTGGTGCCACTTGTGTCGCTTGTACCCGCCGTTCCCGCGTTCGGCGCGGATACGGTCGTCGTGGGTTTTGCCGGCGCGCTCACGGGTGCGCAGGCGCATTTCGGCGAGGACAGCGCGCGCGGCATTCGGCTCGCGATCGACGAAATCAACGCGGCGCATCCAAACGTCGCCGGGCATCCGGTCACGTTCGCGCTCGACGCGCAAGACGACCAGGCCGACCCGAAGGTCGCGACGACGGTCGCGCAGCGCTTCGTCGATACGCACGTCAGCGCCGTGATCGGCCATCAGAATTCGGGGACGTCGATCGCCGTCGCGCGGCTCTACGCGACAGCGAACATCGCGGAGCTGACGCCGTCGGCCACCAACCCGGCGTTCACGCGTCTCGGCTATCGCACCACGTTCCGGATGCTCGCGAACGACGACTTCCTCGGGCAGGCGGTCGCCCGCTATGCGGTCGAGCAGTTGCACGCGCGCCGCATCGGTGTCGTCGACGATCGCACGGCCTACGGGCAGGGCATCGCGGACGTGTTCGCCGGCGGGCTCGGGAACACGGGCGCCGCCGTGGTCGCACGCGAATACACGACCGACAAGGCGTTCGACTTCGGCGCGCCGCTGACGCTGATCAAGGGCCGTGCGCCCGACGCGATCTTCTTCGGCGGCATGGACACGCAGGGCGGGCCGATGCTCAAGCAGATGAAGAAGCTGCGGATCGCCGTGCCGCTGCTGGGTGGCGACGGTCTGTGCACGCACGAGATCCTGAAACTGGCCGGCGATGCGCTCGACGGCAACCTCGTGTGCGCAGACGGTGGCCGAAGCCTCGCGAAGATGCCGGGCGGCCCCGCGTTCGCGGCGCGCTTCACGCAGAAGTACGGCGCCCCCGTGCAACTCTACGCACCGTACGCCTATGACGCGATGATGGCCGTGTACCACGCGGTGATGCTCGCGCAGTCCGCCGATCCGGCGAAGATCGTCGACGCGCTGCATCGCGTCGACTTCCAGGGGGTGACCGGCCGGATCGCGTTCGACGCGAACGGCGAGTTGCGCAATCCGGCGGCAACGATTTCGACGTTCAAGGGAGGCAACAAGGTGACTTTGTCGGAGGTAGTGAAATGAATACGCGGATTCTTCCGGTGGGCACCGCATCGCTGCGCGACGTCGCGCGGCCGGTCGGCGACGTAACCGATCCCGCCGTGCGCGAAGCCGCCGGCGCACTGCGCGCCGCGCTGCGCGCGTTTCGCGACGAACACGGTTTCGGCCGCGCGGTCGCCGCGCCGCAGATCGGCGTCGGGCAACGGATGATCGCGCTCGCGATGGACGGCTGGCCCGACGTGATCGTGAACCCCGAAATCGTGTGGCACAGCGACGCGCGGATGACGCTGTGGGACGACTGCATGTGCTTTCCGGACCTGTTCGTGCGTGTCGAGCGCCACGCGTCGGTGAGCGTGCAGTACACGACGCTCGACGGCGAGCTGCATCGGCGCGACGCGCTGTCGCCCGATGTGTCGGAGCTGATGCAGCACGAGATCGACCATCTCGACGGCAAGCTGTCGTTCGATCGCGCGGCGGGGCCGAATGCGGTCGTGCATCGCAGCGTGTTCGACGCCGATCGCGCGTCGTTTGTCGCGCAGGTCGACTATGCGCCGCACGCGCCCGACGTGAAACGTTCGGCGCCGGAGAGCATTCAGTCTGCCGAAGCATCCGCGTATCCGCCGGGCGCCGCGTACATGAACGGCCGCTTCGTTCCGATCGCCGACGCGCGCGTGTCGGTGCTCGACTGGGGTTTCCTGCATTCCGACGTCACGTACGACACCGTGCACGTGTGGAACGGCCGCTTCTTCCGCCTCGACCGGCACATCGCGCGGTTCAGGCGCTCGCTGGCGCGGCTGCGGCTGGACGTACCGCTGGGCGACGACGCGCTGCGCGACATCCTCGTCGAATGCGTGCGCCGCTCGGGCCTGCGCAACGCGTACGTCGAAATGCTGTGCACGCGCGGCGTATCGCCCACCTTCAGCCGCGACCCGCGCGACGCGGTGAACCAGTTCATCGCGTTCGCGGTGCCGTACGGCTCGGTCGCGAACGAGCGGCAGTTGCGCGAGGGCCTGCACCTGCATCTGGTCGACGACGTGCGGCGGATTCCGCCCGAATCGGTCGATCCTCAGATCAAGAACTACCACTGGCTCGACCTCGTCGCCGGGCTGCTGAAGGGGTATGACGCGGGTGCGGAGTCGGTCGTGCTGAAGTGCACGGACGGCAGCATCGCCGAAGGGCCCGGGTTCAACGTCTTCATCGTGCGCGACGGCCGGCTTCGGACGCCCGAGCGCGGCGTGCTGCACGGCATCACGCGGCAGACCGTGTTCGAGCTGGCGGCGTCGATGGGCATCGACGCGCAGGCTGGCCGTGTCGACGATGCGCAACTGCGCGAAGCGGACGAGGTGTTCATCACGTCGACAGCCGGCGGGATCATGCCCGTCACGCGGCTGAGCGGCGCACCGATCGGCGACGGCCGGCCGGGCCCGATGACGCGCCGGCTGTTCGACGCGTACTGGGCGAAGCACGAGGACCCGGCGTGGAGCCTGGCGGTCGACTACGCGGCCAACTGCGCGGCCCACTCCGCAGCCGGCTGATCGCGGCGGCGCGGGCGCGATTTCCTTACCTCGCACGTAATCGACCGCCCGCGCGAGGCCGGCGACGATGACGGCACGCGAATACGAAACACGCAACGTTCGCGACCTCGTCCCCTCATCGACACAAGGAGCCTCGCCATGAGCACCGCCCAATCCGCCTCGTCCGCCTCGTCCATTCACGCCGACCTGATCGACCGCTACTTCGACGCATGGAACGAACCCGACGTCGCGCGCCGCCGCGCGCTGATCGATGCGACCTACGCGAGCGACGCCGCCTATCGCGATCCGCTGATGGCCGGCGACGGCCACGCAGGCATCGACGCGATGATCGCGGCCGTGCAGGCACGCTTCCCCGCGTTCCGCTTTCGCCGCACGACCGACGTCGACGCGTTCGGCCAGCACCTGCGGTTCTCGTGGGCGCTCGTGTCGCCCGACGGCGCGGCGATCGTGAAGGGTTCGGATTTCGGCACGGTCGACGCATCGGGCCGCCTCGCGACGGTCACCGGTTTCATCGACGAGATGCCGGCCGCGGCGTCGTGATGTGAGCGATGCATGCGCAACGGCCGCCGGGATCGGGTAACGTTATGCGATTCGTTCCTGATCCTGGAGACTAGCCGACATGCTGAAGAATCTCGACCCGCTGCTGCACGCCGACATCCTGCACACGCTGCGTGCGATGGGGCACGGTGACGAAATCGCGATCTGCGATGCGAATTTCCCGGCGGAATCCGTCGCGGAGCACACGGTGGTCGGCCGCGCGTTGCGCATCGACGGCGCCGATTCGGCGCGCGTCGTGCGCGCGGTGCTGTCCGTGCTGCCGCTCGACACGTTCGTCGACACGCCCGCATGGCGGATGGAAGTCGTCGGCGACGCAGCCGCGGTGCCGCCCGTGCAGCGCGAAGTGCAGGCCGAGATCGACCGCGCGGAAGGGCGCGCGGTGCCGCTCGCGGGTATCGACCGTTTCGCGTTCTACGAGCGCGCGCAGCAGGCCTACGCGGTGATCGTCACCGGCGAGTTGCGCGGCTATGGCTGCTTCATCTTCAAGAAAGGGGTGTTGTTGAGCGACGCGGGCTAAACGCGTTTTTCAGTGCGTCGAGCCGCCGGCGCGGCCGCCGCAGTGTAAAGATTTGCTACAACCTTTTTCTTGGACACGGCGAAAAGACCCTCTATGCTGGCCCATTTGCCGCGCCCCCTTCGGGGCCGCGCGGCGTCGAACCGCCCGGGCGCGCCCGGGGCAAGCGGCCGAATTGCATACGAGGAGAGAGGCATGACGCGTACCGTCGATTCCGGCGTCATTTTTTTCGCACGCCTGGCGCTGGCGGCGTTGTTCTTGTGGGGCGGCATCATGAAGCTGCTCGGCTACAGCGATTTCATCGCGTATCTGCACGGGATGAACGTGCCCTATCAACAGGTCGTCGCGCCGATCGTCGTCGCGATCGAGGGGCTGGGCGGCCTGCTGCTGATCGTCGGCTACAAGGTACGGCCGCTCGCGTTGCTGATGGCGGTCTACACGATCGCGACCGCGATGGTCGGGCACAATTTCTGGGACGCGACGAGCGCCGCCGTCCAGCACGACATGGTGATTCACTTCTGGAAGAACGTGGCGATCGCCGGCGGGTTCCTGCTGCTGTTCGTCACCGGCGCCGGCGGCGCGAGCATCGACGCGCTGCGCCGGCCGAGTTCGTCGTACGGCGTGCTGCGTTGAACCGGGCTGACTCGCGCCGCCAGACCGAGTCATAACAAAAGGGCCGAATCCCGCACGCCGCGGGATTCGGCCCTTCGTTCATCTGGCCGGCGCGTGCGCGCCGACGTTCAGCGTGCGTCCTTCACGTCCTTCGCATCCTTCGAGAACTGCACGGCGATCGCGCCGAGCACGCAGATCGCCGCGACGTACACGACCGGCGCGAGCGGATTCGATTTCATCATCAGCGACACGATCACCGGCGTGAGGCCGCCGAAGATCGCATACGCGACGTTGTACGAGAACGAGATGCCTGAGAAGCGCACGACGGCCGGGAAGCTCTTGACCATCACGAACGGCACCGCGCCGATCGTGCCGACCATGAAGCCCGCGATCCCGTAGTAGAGCGGCAGCGTCGACGCATCGGCGGCGACCTGCACGAACAGCAGGTAGTAGCACGCGGCCAGCCCGATGCCGCCGATGCCGAGCACGCGCTTCGCGCCGATCCAGCCCGCGAGCGAACCGGCGGTGATGCAGCCGGCCGTCAGGCACAGCGTCGCGACGCTGTTCGCGAACAGTGTCGTCGCGGGCGTCAGGTGGAACTGCTTCTGCAGCAGCGCGGGCGTCATCAGGATCACGACGACGATCGCGGCCGACAGCATCCACGTGAGCAGCATCGACACGATCACCGCGCGGCCGTGGTCGCGCAGCACGGCCTTCAGCGGAATCTCGGCCGCGAGCGCCTTCTTCGCCTTCATCTCGGCGAACACCGGCGTTTCATGCAGCCAGCGGCGCAGGTACACGGAGAACAGGCCGAATACGCCGCCGAGCAGGAACGGGATGCGCCATGCGAACGCACCGACTTCGGCGGTCGAGTAACGGCTGTTGATACCGGCGGCGACGAGCGAGCCGAGCAGGATGCCGGCCGTAAGGCCCGCGGTCAGCGTGCCGCATGCATAGCCGATATGACGCGACGGCACGTGCTCGGACACGAACACCCACGCGCCCGGCACCTCGCCGCCGACCGCCGCGCCCTGCAGCACGCGGAACAGCAGCAGCAACACCGGCGCGAGGATGCCGATCGTGTCGTAGGTCGGCAGCAGGCCCATCAGCAGCGTCGGCACGGACATCATCAGCACGCTCAGCGTGAACATCCGCTTGCGGCCGAACAGGTCGCCGAAGTGCGCCATGATCACGCCGCCGAGCGGGCGCGCGAGATAGCCGGCCGCGAAGATGCCGAACGTCTGCAACTGGCGCAGCCAGTCGGGAATGTCGTGCGGGAAGAACAGTTGCCCAATCGCCGGCGCGAAGAACACGAAGATGATGAAGTCGTAGAACTCGAGGGCGCCGCCGAGTGCGGCAAGGCCAAGGGTCTTGTAGTCGCTGCGCGTGAGCGCGCGTTCGGCGGCGCGAGGCACGCCGCTCAATTCGGAAGCTTGCATGGTCAGGACGATCGGTTTTCGAATGTTGTTGTCGGTGCTGCGTCTCCAGGGCCCGCTATCGGCATGGACTGACAAGGCGCGGCTTGCATCGTCGAAGCGTGTCGTGTGCCGGGTGAGGCGCGCAACACGCGCCGCCGCACCGGGATGGGGCACGGCAGGGACGAAGCGTCAAAGCGGGTGGGAGGATTCTACAGGAGCGCGAAATGCGCGCGCGGGTATGAGACGGGGAAGGCTTCGGAGCGCGCGGCCGGGGCCGGAGCAAAAGCGCGGGCGGCGCGGGCGGCCGGTGAGCCGCTGACGCGCCGCGCGGGGCCGGGTTGCGTATCAGTTGCCGGCGATCGTATCGACCGGCTTGAACGTGCCGCGCTCGACCTTGTAGATCGTCACCGGCGCATCCTTCAGGTCGCCCTTCGCGTCGTACGCGATGCTCGGGGCCGACACGCCCTTGACCGACACCTTGCCGAGATACGGCGTGTACACCTTCGGGTCGGTCGAGTTCGCGTCCTTCATCGCGGTGAGCAGCGCGATCGTGCCGTCATACGAGTACGGCGAGTAGGTAATCACGTCTTCGTTGAAGCGCGCCTTGTAGCGTGCCGCGTAACCGGCGAAGCCCGGCATCTTCTCCTTCGGCAGCCCGCCCATGTAGACGATCGCGCCTTCGGCCGCGTCGCCGCCGACCTTCAGGAACGTCGGCGAGCGCGACATCTCGCCCGTCACGAACGCCGACTTCATCCCGAGCTGGCGCATCTTGCGGATCATCGGCGACGATTGCGCGTCGCCGCCGCCGTAGAAGATCGCGTCCGGGTTCATTCCCTTGAGGTTGGTCAGGATCGCTGAGAAATCGAGCGCCTTGTCGTTCGTGAAGTCGCGCTTGATGATCGTGCCGCCCGCCGCCTCGACGGCTTTTGCGAATTCGTCGGCGATGCCCTGGCCGTAGGCCGTGCGGTCGTCGATGATCGCGATGCGCTTGAAGCGCAGCGTCTTCACCGCGTACGTGCCGACGATGCGGCCCGCTTGCGCGTCGCTCGTCAGCAGCCGGTAGGTCGTCTTGTAGCCGCGCGCGGTGTATTGCGGCGACGTGGCCATCGAGATCTGCGGCAGCCCCGCGCGATCGTACAGGTCGGACGCGGGAATGCTCGTGCCCGAGTTGAAGTGCCCGATGATCCCGCGGACGTTGTCGTCGATCAGCCGCTGAGCGACGGTCGTGCCCGTGCGCGGGTCGGCCTGGTCGTCCTGCGAATCGAGCTGGAACGTGACGGGCTTGCCGCCGATCGTCGGACGCGTCGCGTTGAAATCGGCGATCGCGAGCTGCACGCCCTTCTGCATGTCCGTGCCGTAGTTCGACTGCGGGCCGGTCAGCGGTGCGGCGAAACCGATCTTGACGACGTCGGCGGCAATGGCGTGCGCGCCCGACAGTGCGCAGGCAGCGGCCAGCGCGACGTGCGATACCTTCAGCTTCACTTTCACTTCCCCTTGATGGCGTGGTTGGGCCGCCGCCGGCTGGCGGGCCGGCACCGGTAAACCGGGCGAGACGGTTCGGTCGGCAGGCCGCTGCGAGGGCCGTGCGTGCGTGCCGCGTGCTGCCCGGGCTGTGCCGGAATCGGCGCGTGTGGTGGCCGATGCCGCAGGCCCTGCACGCCGGTCGCTGCCGCGGCGGAAGGTCGTCTCGTGACCGTGAAGCGAAGTCTAGACAGCGAAAATGCGTGCGTCTTGCGCGTTCGGTGCGCGGCCGGCGACGATATCGGCATATCGTCGATAACCCTGATATATGCCGAAATCGTCACGACGAATGCGCAAACGCGCCAAGACGCTGTACGGTTGCATTTTTATGCTGGCGGATGCGGATGCGGATGCGGATGCGGATGCGGATGCGGATGCGGATGCGGATGCGGATGCGGATGCGGATGCGGATGCGCGGTGCGGATGCGCGGTGCCGGTGCCGGTGCTCCGGCAAGCCCGTGCGCTCATGGCATGTTGGCGCCGGTGCATGCATGGCTGCGGCGTTGGCATAAGCGGATTCCCGGCCGGCCGTCGCATGCGCGGCGCAGTGGTTGTGCACGCAACGTATGTGGCGTGTCGAAGCCGGTCGGCCGACGGCGCGACGTGACGGCTGCCGCCAACTTGCCCGCCCTTGCGATCGGCGCGACGCGATCGGAGGGGCGCTTCTATAATCGACGCCATCTGCCACTCGCCTTGCGGTTGCCCGGATGACGACCTTGCCAGCCGTACCGCCCATGAGCCTGTCCGATACGTTGCGCCACCAGCCCGACAACGCCGATCTCGGCGCGATGCTCGCGCACTTCCGCCTGCTCGAACCGGTATTCGATGCGCTGCCGGACGTCGCGTTCTTCGTGAAGGACGCGAACGGCCGCTACGCGCTCGTCAACCGCACGCTGGCGATGCGCTGCGGCTACAAGGACAAGCGTGACCTGCTCGGCAAGACGGCCGACGAAGTGTTTCCGCGCCGCTTCGGCCGCAGCTATTTCGAGCAGGACATGGCGACGATCAACGCGGGCCAGCAGTTGATGGACCAGCTCGAGCTGCACCTGTATCCGGGCCGCCAGCCGGGCTGGTGCCTGACCTGCAAGGAGCCGCTGCGCGATGCCGCAGGCAGGGTGGTCGGCCTCGCGGGCATCTCGCGCGACCTGAAGGCGCACGAGGGATCGCACCCGGCGTACAGCCGGCTCGCCGACGTGGTCCAGCACATCCAGGATCACTACGTACAGCCGCTGAACCTGAAGCAGCTCGCGCAGATGGCCGGGATGTCGGTCGCGCAGCTCGAACGCTACTTCCACAAGGTGTTCCACCTGACGCCGCGCCAGGTGCTGCTGAAGACGCGGCTGGATGCGGCCACCGCGCTGCTCGTCACGCACGACAAGGTGACCGACGTCGCGGCGCTATGCGGCTATACGGATCACAGCGCGTTCACGCGCCAGTTCAAGGCGACGGTCGGCGTGACGCCGACGGAATACCGGTTGATGCTGCAGGAGCGGGCAGCGTGACGCGACGCGCCGAAAGGGCTGGCGAGTCGCAGGGATCGGGGCGATCCGGGGAAACGGAAAAGGGGGAAGCGGTGAAAACCGCGGCTCAGCGGTAGCCGAGCCCTTTCAGGACGGCGGTGCCGTTTTCGGTCAGCCGGAAGCTGGGGGCCGTATCGGCGTCGAGCTTGACCATCTCGACGAGGCCGGCTTCCTGCAGCGCAGGCAGTTCGGGTTTGGCGTTCGCGCCGATCGGTGCGTGCAGCAGCACGAGCAGCGTCGCGATTTCATGATGACTGAGCAGGCGGCGCAGCATCGTCTTCTTTGCAGGGGGCGCGGCCGGGCGGCCCGCGGGTGCTTCTACGGCGCTCATCGCTTTCCTCCTTTTCGAGATAACTATCGGGTACTGGTTGCGGATGGTGCCGTCGAAGACTTAAGCGATTCTTAAAACCGTGGCCGAGGACCGGATGCTGCGCTGCGGTACAGGTTACCGGATGTAACGCCAGAAGGAGCGCGGTTCCCGGCCCGATCGCGGCAAGCCGCGCGGGCGGGTGCGTTGCCGCGCGATTCACCACGATGGTGCGTGCGGGATGCGGCCCTTTGAGTCAGCCGCGGGGCGCGAATGTGATTCGGCCCCGAAATTCAGGTTCGTCTTTTTCTCTTATTTCCTGTGCTGTGCCTGCGCGGCCAAACGCACGGCCGCGTTTGCCGCCCCATAGCCGTCGTATCCGCCGCGCCGCTCGACGATCTCGAGCGAGAAGCGGTTGTCGACCAGTTCTGTATACGCGTGCAGGAATTCGCCGCCGTGCTCGTCGCGGTCGTACAGCAGGTGATGCGTGCTCAGCGTGTCGATCAACTCGTCCGGCAGCGCGTAGCGTGCGGCGAGATCGTCGTAGTAGTTCGGCGGAATGCGCAGGAACGGAATGCCGTCGGCCGCGAACGCGGCGATCGTCTTCACGATGTCGTCCGTGCGGAACGCGACGTGGTTCAGCCCCGTGCCGTGATAGCGGTCGAGCGATTCGGCGACCGCCGTGTGCCGGTCGACCGACGCGTTCAGCGCGATCCGCACCGAGCCGTCGGCGCTGCGCACCGCGCGGCTGCGCATCAGCCCGTACGGGTCGGGCACGAGCCAGCTGCGCTCGGCCTCGAAGCCGAAGGCCGTCTTGAAGAACAGGATCCACGTATCGAGCGCGTCGGCCGGCAGCGCCAGGCACACGTGATCGATGCCCGTCAGCGGACCGACCTCGCTCGGGCCGTCGATGTCGGTCAGCACGAAGTCCGACTCATACAGCGTCGGCGCGTTCGGCGCTTCGTCGACGAAATACTCGAGGCTGCCGTCCGGTGCCTGCACGCTCGGCAGCACGCGTTCGTTCGGCCCGACGCGGCCGGAGAACGGCGCATAGCCGAAACCGGCCGCGCGTTCGAACGCCACTTTCGCGTCGTCGACGCGGAATGCCGAAGCACACAGCGACAGCCCATGCTGCTGGAAGAACGCATCGGCGAACGAGTCGCGCTCCGCGTTCAGCACGATCGACGCGGCGCCGTGCTGGAACAGCGTCACGTCCTTCGACCGATGCCGGCCCGCGAGCCGGAAGCGCATCCGGCCGAGCCATTCGCCGACGGTTGCCGCGGCCTGTGCGTCGACCGCGAATTCGATGAACTGGAACCCGACGTGCGCGGGCGGCGCCGGCGGCGCGAACAGCGGCTGGCTGGCGGCCGGCGCGCGGCCGTCCCGCGCGAGCCGCTCGCGTGTCAGTTCTTCCAGGTAGAGCAGCGAGCGATGGCCGTCGGCGGCCGTGATCGCGGTCGGCGCCGCGCGGAAGCCGTCGTTGAAGATCTCGAGCGACAGCGGTCCCGTGTAGCCCGATTCGATCACGCGCGCGGTGAAGCGCGCGAGGTCGAAGTCGCCCTGGCCCGGGAACGAGCGGAAATGGCGGCTCCATTCGAGTACGTCCATCGCGAGCTTCGGCGCATCGGCGATCTGCACGAACGCGATCCGGTCGCCGGGGATGTCGGCGATCGCGTCCGGAGAATCGTCGAGCGACAGCGTATGGAAGCTGTCGAGCGCAAGGCCGAGGTGCGGGCTGTTCACGGCATTCACGAGTTGCCACGCATGGCCGTACCGCTTCACGACTCGGCCCCACGCGAGCGCTTCGTACGCGGCGACCACGCCGGCTTGCCGCGCGGCTTCCGCGAGCGCGCCGAGCTGGTCGACGAGCAGCCCGTCGTCGGCGATCGTGTCGGCCGACACGTTGCTGCACACCAGGATGCGGTCGGTGCCGAGCGCATGCATCACGTCGAACTTGCGCTTGATGCGATCGAGGTTGCGGGCGAGCTGGGCTGCGCTCACGCCCTCGAAGTCACGAAACGGCTGGAACAGCACGATGTCGAGGCCGAGATCGGCGGCCATGCGCCGGACGTCGGCCGGCGATCCGTCGAAGTAGACGAGGTCGTTTTCGAAGATTTCGACGCCGTCGAAGCCGGCGGCCTTGATGGCGGCGAGCTTCCCGGCGAGCGTGCCGGACAGTGACACGGTGGCGATCGAGCGCTGCATGGGCGAATCCTGCGGATGAGCGGGGCACGGCGCCGGTCGAATCGACCCTGAATGAACCAGTCGTTGAATTAACGACGAGCACCATATCCCGAATTTACTGGGTAAGTGATGCGTATTGTACAAACTAACTAGGTGGTACAAATTAGCGAAAACCCGAAAAGACATTGCGCTTTCGCAAGCGCACACTAGCGCCAAATCTTGACGTCAGGGGGCGAAGTCGGCTAGCGATGCGCCCCCGTTTTAGGAGCAGAAACACCATGAGCAAGCCCAAGGTGCTGGTGCTGAACGGCCCGAACCTGAATCTGCTGGGGACGCGCGAGCCCCATATCTACGGCGCGGAAACGCTCGCCGACGTCGAGCAGCGCTGCCGAACGGCCGCTGAAGCGCTCGGGCTGGAAATCGACTTCCGCCAGTCGAACGCCGAGCACCAGTTGATCGACTGGCTGCACGCGGCGCGTCACGATACGCACGGCATCGTGATCAACCCGGCTGCCTATACGCATACGTCGGTGGCGCTGGCCGACGCGCTTTCCGCGATCGCGAAGCCGGTGATCGAAGTTCATATCTCGAACGTGCATCGCCGCGAGGCGTTCCGCCACCATTCCTATGTGTCGGCGGTTGCCGAAGCCGTGATCTGCGGCTGCGGCACCGAAGGCTACGTGTTCGCGCTGCAGCGTCTGGCGACGCTGTTCGCGCAGGGAGCCGCGCGATGAGCCGCCCGTCGTTTCTGATCGGCCTGATCGGCCAGGGCATCGGCGGATCGCTGTCGCCGGCGATGCACGAGGAAGAAGGTTTCCGCCAGGGGTTCGGCTATGTCTACCGGCGGATCGACCTCGACGTGCTCGGCGTGACCGTCGACGCACTGCCGCAACTGCTCGATGCCGCGCAGCGGATGGGCTACAACGGCCTGAACATCACGCACCCGTGCAAGCAGCGCGTGATCGAGCACCTCGACGCGCTGTCGGACGATGCGCGTGCGCTCGGCGCGGTGAACACCGTGTTGTTCAAGGACGGCAAGCGGATCGGCCACAACACCGACTGGTCGGGCTTCGCGAAATCGTTCCGCCGCGGGTTGCCCGACGCGTCGCTCGAACGCGTCGTCCAGCTCGGCGCGGGCGGCGCGGGCGCGGCCGTGGCGCACGCCGCGCTGCAGATGGGCGCGGCCGAACTGACGATTTTCGATGTCGACGGCACGCGCGCCGCCGATCTCGCGGCTGAGCTGCAGCAACGCTTCCCTGCGGCACGCGTTGTACAGGGCGGCGATCTCGCGGACGCGATGCGCGCCGCGACGGGCCTGATCCACGCGACGCCGACAGGCATGGCCAAGCATCCGGGCCTGCCGCTGCCGGCCGAGCTGCTCCGCGCGGGCATGTGGGTGGCCGACATCGTGTATTTCCCGCTCGAAACCGAACTGGTCCGCGCCGCGCGCGCGGCCGGCTGCGCGACGCTGCCGGGAGGCGGGATGGCCGTGTACCAGGCCGTCGATGCGTTCGAGATCTTCACCGGACGCACGCCGGACGACGAACGAATGTTCGAACACTTTCAGTCGCTGGTCGCACGCTGACCCTTCTACCGACTAGCTGAAAAAAGAGATCAGGAGACAATCATGCAGCACACCACCCACTCGAACGCCGCGTCGGCGGCGGCCGGCACGGTCCGGCGCACCTCGGCGCGCTACAAGATTCTCGCGCTGCTCGCGATCGGCACGATGATCAACTATCTCGACCGCACCGTGCTGGGGGTGGCTGCACCGCAGCTCACCAAGGAGCTCGGCATCAATGCGGCCGTGATGGGCATCATGTTCTCCGCGTTTTCGTGGACGTACGTCGCGATGCAGGTGCCCGGCGGCCTGTTCCTCGACCGCTTCGGCAGCAAGATCACCTATTACTGGTCGATGACGCTGTGGTCGCTGTGCACGTTCCTGCAGGGCTTCGTGCCGGGCATCGCGACGCTGTTCGCATGCCGGCTCGGGCTCGGCGTGACGGAGGCGCCGTGCTTCCCGACCAACAGCCGGGTCGTCGCGACGTGGTTCCCGCAGAACGAGCGCGCGATGGCGACCGGTACGTATACGGTCGGCGAGTACATCGGCCTCGCGTTCTTCAGCCCGGTGCTGTTCGCGCTGATGGGCGCGTTCGGCTGGCGCTCGCTGTTCTGGGTCGTCGGCGCGATCGGCATCGCGTTCGGCCTGGTCTGGTGGAAGTTCTATCATGAGCCGCGCAACCATCCGGGCGCCAACTCGGAGGAGCTTGCGTATATCGAGGCGGGCGGCGGTCTCGTGCACGGTGCACGCAAGGACGGCGACAAAGGCGCCAAGGGCGCGCAGAAGAAGTTCAGCTGGGCGATGGCCGGCAAGCTGCTGAAGAAGCGCCAGCTCGCGGGCATCTGCCTCGGCCAGTTCGCCGGCAACTCGACGCTGGTGTTCTTCCTGACCTGGTTCCCGACCTACCTCGCCACCGAGCGCCACATGGGCTGGCTGAAGATCGGCTTCTTCGCGGTGATGCCGTTCATCGCCGCATCGGTCGGCGTGATGTTCGGCGGGATCTTCTCCGACTGGCTGCTGCGTCGCGGCAAGTCCGCGAACCTCGCGCGCAAGCTGCCGATCATCGCGGGCCTGCTGCTCGCGTCGACGATCATTCTCGCGAACTACGTGCAGAGCAACGAGGCCGTGATCGCGATCATGTCGGTCGCGTTCTTCGCGCAAGGGATGGCCGCACTCGGCTGGACCCTCGTGTCGGACATCGCGCCGGACGGCCTGCTCGGCGTGACGGGCGGCATCTTCAACTTCGCGGCGAACCTCGCCGGCATCATCACGCCGCTCGTGGTCGGCTTCATCGTCGCGTCGACCGGCTCGTTCGTCGGCGCGCTCGTGTTCATCGGCGTGATCGCGCTGATCGGTGCGCTGTCTTACATCTTCGTCGTCGGCGACATCAAGCGGATCGAGCTGTAAGGATCGCCTCCACGCGCATCCTGTGCGTTCGCCCGGCGGCCGGTAGGCCGCCGGGCTTTTTTGTTGGCGCGACGCGTTGCGTGCACCCTTATGCGTGCTGCACCGCGATACCGAGCGATTCGACCGCCTGCGCGATCGCCGCGACCGCGCGCCGGATATCGTTGGCGTCGATCGCACCGATGCAGCCGACGCGGAACGTCTCGAGCTGCGTGAGCTTGCCCGGATACAGGATGAAGCCGGCATCGCGCACGGCGTCGTAGAAGCGGCGGAAATCGTAGGCCGGATGGTCGGGCGCGTGGAACGTGACGATCACCGGCGCCTGCACGTTCGCATCGAGGAACGGCGCGAAGCCGAGCGCGCGCATCGATTCGACCAGCGTCCGGCAGTTGTCCGCGTAGCGCGCACCGCGCGCCGGCTGCCCGCCTTCGGCAAGATACTGGTCGAGCGCGGCGCGCAGCGCGGCGATCACGTGCGTCGGCGGCGTGAAGCGCCACTGGCCCGTCTTGCGCAGGTATGCGTACTGATCGTGGAGATCGAGCGCGAGCGACGGCGAATTGCCTTCGCCGGCCTCGAGCGCATCGCGCCGCACGATCGTGAACCCCATCCCCGGCACGCCTTCGAGACATTTGCCGCTTGCCGAGATCAGCGCATCGATGCCGCTGCCCGCCAGCGCGATCGGCAGCGCGCCGAACGAGCTCATCGCGTCGACGATCAGCCGCTTGCCGTGGCGTCGGCACACGGCGGCGATGTCGTCGAGCGGGTTCAGGATGCCGGCGCTCGTCTCCAGATGCACCTGCGCGACGTGCGTGATGCGCGGCTCGCGCGCGAACGCGGCCTCGATCGCGGCCGGATCGACGGCCGCATCCTCGCCGAACGGCAAAGCGATCGCTTCGATTCCGAGCCGGCCCAGGATCTTCAGGATGCGCGCGCAATACGCGCCGTTGTCGGGCACCAGCACGACGCCGTCGCGCGGCACCAGCGTACCGAGCGCGGCTTCGACCGAGAACGTGCCGCTGCCCTGCATCGGTACGCACACGTACTCGTCGCCGCCATGCGCAATGGCGACGAGGTCCGCGCAGACGCTGGCCGTCAGTTGATTGAAAGCGGCATCCCACGAGCCCCAGTCATGTTGCATTGCGTGGCGGGTTGTGGCGGACGTGGTGAGCGGGCCGGGCGTAAGAAGAATCGGATCGGACATGGTTTTTCCTTGCAAAGGTCGGAAAGAAACGCCGGGCGGCATTTCTGAATGACTTGCATGATATTGGCAAAATGTGTCATTTTTTGGAAATTGTGGCATTCGTCACGGGTTTGTCATCGAACGCTGTGATCCTTCGCTTGCCGCGAGAAACCCGACCTCGGCGCGGCGGCGAGGCAGGCCGTTGATCGGCCTGCCCGGAGATAACAGGAGAGCCGGATCGTGCCCCGGCCATTTGGTGTTCCGCCTACGGAGAAGTGAGATGACACTGCAGAATTCCTCGCGCGCCGCTGCCGGCGCGTTCCGCAAGCTGGCGCTGGCCGCCACCGTCGCCGGTCTGCTGGGCGCCGCGTTGCCCGTGCATGCGGCGAGCGCGGTCGTGCTGTACACGGCGGACGGTCTCGAGAACCTCTATCGCGATGTGCTGCCGGCGTTCGAGAAGAAGGAAGGCGTCAAGGTCAACATCGTGACGGCGGGCAGCGGCGAAGTCGTCAACCGCGCGAACATCGAGAAGAATTCCCCGAAGGCCGACGTGATCGTCACGCTGCCGCCTTTCATTCAGCAAGCCGGCCAGATGGGCCTGCTGCAGGCGTACCAGAGCGTGAACTACAAGAACGTGCCGGCGATCGCGAAGGCGGAAGACGGCACGTGGGCGACGTTCGTGAACAACTACTTCTCGTTCGCGATCAACCCGGACGTCGTGAAGAACCAGCCGAAGACGTTCGCCGACCTGCTGTCGCCGGCCTATGCCGGCAAGGTCGCGTACTCGAACCCGGCCACGGCCGGCGACGGGATGGCCGTGCTGATCCTGACGACGTCGCTGATGGGCGAGGACAAGGCGTTCGACTACCTCGCGAAGCTGTCGCAGAGCGTGAAGTTCCACACGAAGGGCACGGGCTACCTGAACGTGCTGCTGTCGCGTAACGAGATCAGCGTCGCGAACGGCGACCTGCAGATGGACCTCGACGATGCCGAACACGGCGCGCTGTCCGTCAAGCCGATCTTCCTGGCCGCGAAGGACGGCGACCAGCCGACCACGTTCCAGCTCCCGTACGGCATCGGCCTGATCAAGAGCGGCCCGAACCAGGACGCCGGCAAGAAGCTGATCGACTACCTGATGTCGACGGAAGTGCAGTCGAAGGTGCCGGACATGTACGGCATCCCGGGCCGCACGGACGTGCCGCTGGCCGGCAAGAACGGCGAAGCGGTCAAGAAGGCGATCGCGGGCGTGAAGCTGATCCCGGTCGACTGGACCCAGGTGATGGCGAAGAAGCCGGTGTGGATCGAGCGCTGGAAGAAGGACGTGATCGGCAGCTCGGGCAAGCAGCTCGACGTCGTCAAGCCGAAGTGATCGGCGCACGCCGCCTGTATTCGTGAGCAAGAGGATGAACCCGGTGGACACCACCCTGACCCATCCCGGCGCATTCGGCGCCGCCGAACCGCGAGCAACGCTGCGGTCCGGCGCGCCGGGCGGCGTGCAGATCGAACACCTGAGCGTGCGCTACGGCGCACGCACGGTGCTGGAAGATCTGTCGCTGTCGATCGGTGCCGGTGAATTTCTGACCGTGCTCGGCAAGAGCGGCTGCGGCAAGACCACGCTGCTGCGCTTCATCGCCGGGTTCGTGAAGGCCGACGGCCTGACCGGCACGCTGACCGTTGCCGGACGCGACCTGACCTACGCGCCGCCGCACAAGCGCAATCTCGGTCTGCTGTTCCAGAATTACGCGCTGTTCCCGCACCTGTCGGTGTTCGAGAACGTCGCATTCGGGCTGCGCGCGCGCGGCATGGCGTCGTCGGAAGTGACGCGCCGTGTCGCCGATGCGCTGAAGCTCGTGCAGCTCGGCGATGCGGGCCATCACCTGCCCGCGCAGTTGTCGGGCGGAATGCAGCAGCGCGTCGCGCTGGCGCGCGCGCTCGTGATCGAGCCGGACGTGCTGCTGCTCGACGAGCCGCTGTCGGCGCTCGACGCCAACCTGCGCGCGTCGGTGCGCAGCGAACTGAAGGCGCTGCACGAGCGCCTGCCGAACCTGACCGTCGTCTGCGTGACCCATGACCGCGACGACGCGCTCGTGCTGTCCGACCGCGCGCTGCTGATGCGCGATGGCCACATCGCGCAGCTCGGCACGCCGCAGCAGCTGTACGACGCGCCGCGGGACGGCTACGTCGCGCGTTATCTCGGCCCGGCGAACCTGCTGCCGCCGCACGTGATCTTCCCGCTCGGCGATCCGCGCCATGAAGTGCGTGGCAAGGTGGCGTGCGTGCGCCCCGAGCGCCTGACCGTGATGCCGCCCGCCGCGGGCGGGCTGCACGGCACGGTGTCGTCCGTCGAATGGCAGGGCGCGGACCTGTCGATCGCGGTCACGATCGATGCGGCGCCCGACGAGCCCGTGCGCGTCACGATGCAACGCGGCCGCGGCGCGGCTCCCGAGCGCGGTGCGCGCGTTTCCCTGCATTGCGAGGCAGACGATGTCGTCCTTATCGAGCCCTGAAGCCGGCCTGCCGCCGCACGTGCTCGCGTCGGCCGCCGCGCACGCCGCCGCCGCGCGGCGCCGCAAGCGCATGGGTGACCTGCACCTGGCCGTGCTCGCGATCGTCGTGCTGGGCCCGCTCGTCGTCTACCCGCTGGTGCGGCTCGTGCTGCTGAGCGTGTCGGGCGACCACGGGCTGAGTTTCGCCGCGTACCGGACGTTCTTCGGCAACCCCGACACCCGCAACGTGCTGCTGACTACGCTCGGCGTGCTGTTCGCGAGCGCCGGCACCGCGTCGGTGCTCGGTGTGCTGCTGGCCGCACTGCTGTTCTTCAAGCCGTTTCCGGGCGCGTCGCTCGTCACGCGCTTCCTGGAGCTGTACGTCGCGTTTCCGTCGTTCCTCGTCGCGTTCACGCTGATCTTCCTGTACGGCTCGCAGGGCTCGATCAGCATCGCGCTGCAGCACCTGTTTCATCTCGAAAATGCGCCGCTCGATTTCCTGTTCGGCATCGGCGGCGTGATTCTCGCGCAGACCGTGTTCTACACGCCGTTCGTCGTGCGGCCGACGCTCGCATCGTTCGCGACGCTCGATTTGCGGCTGATCGAAGCCGCGCGCAGCCTTGGCGCGTCCGGCTGGATGCTCGCCCGCCGCGTCGTGCTGCCCATCGCGTGGCCGGGCATCGCCGCCGGCACCGTGCTGTGCTTCCTGCTGACGCTGAACGAATTCGGGATTCTGCTCGTGCTCGGCAGCGCGCGGCTCGTCACGCTGCCGGTCGCGATCTACAGCAGCGCGACCGTCGACCTCGACCTGCCGACCGCGTCGGCCGGCGCGGTGGTGATGCTCGCGCTGTCGCTGGCGCTGTATGCGGTTTATCGCCGGGTGAACCGGCGCGCGACGGGAGGGAACGATGTCCGCTGAATTCCGTATCGGGCAGAGCGTGCCGCGCCACCAGATCGGCTGGGGCGACACGGTGCTCAAGCATGCATCGCGCGCGGCGCTCGCGCTGGCCGCGTTCGCGTGCTTCTGGCTGTTCGTGTTGCCGGTCATCGTCGTCGCGCTGTCGAGCGTGTCGACGCAGTGGTCGGGCACGATCTTGCCGGCCGGTTACAGCCTGCGCTGGTTCGAGCGGCTCGGGTCGCCGGAATACGACGCGCTGCTGACGAGCCTCGAAATCGGTTTCGGCGTGTCGGCGGTCGGCACGGTCCTCGGGCTGTGGCTCGCGCTGGCGCTCGAAGGGCGCGACCGGCGCGGCCTCGGCGCGGTGGTCGATGCCCTCGTGATGGTGCCGAACGGCGTGCCGAGCGTCGTGCTCGGGCTCGCGGTGCTGATCGCGTATCACCAGAAACCGGTCGACCTGTCGAGCTCGGCGGCGATCGTCGTGCTCGTGCAGCTCGCGCTGATCTTGCCGTTCTGCTATCGCTGCGCGGCCGCGGCGCTGCGTCCGGAGCTGACCGTGCTGCGCGAAGCGGCGGCGAGCCTCGGCGCGCCGCCCGCGATGGTGCTGCGCCGCGTGCTGCTGCCGCAGCTGGTGCCGGCGCTGCGCGCGAGCCTCGCACTCGGCTTCGCGCTGTCGCTCGGCGAGCTCGGTGCGACGCTGACGGTTTATCCGCCCGGCTTCGCGACCGTGCCGATCGTCGTGATCGGCCAGGTGGAGCGGGGGTATTACCTTCCGGCGTCGGCGCTGTCGCTGCTGATGCTGGGCGCGTCGCTCGCGGCGCTGCTGCTGATCGCCGCGCGCGTGCCGCGCGGCAAGCGGGTGGCATCATGAACGCCGCGTTCGCATTGCGCCAACCTGGCGACGCGTCGGCGGCCGGTATCCCGACGGCGCTTGCGGGTCGCTCGGTCGACGTCAACGGCCGGCACTACCGGCTGCCGGTCGAGCCGACCGTCGTCGTCTGCGTCGACGGCTGCGAGTACGACTATCTCGAACGGGCGGTGGAAGCGGGTGTCGCGCCGTTCATCGGCCGAATGATCGCGGAAGGTACGGCCTGGCGCGCCGATTGCGTCGTGCCGACCTTCACCAACCCGAACAACCTGTCGATCGTCTGCGGCGTGCCGCCGTCGGTTCACGGAATCTGCGGCAACTATTTCTGGGACCCGGCCGCCGACGGCGGGCGTGGCGCCGAAGTCATGATGAACGACCCGGCCTACCTGCGGGCCGGCACGTTGCTCGCGGCGGCGTCGGACGCCGGTGCGCGGGTGGCCGTCGTGACGGCGAAGGACAAGCTGCGCCGGCTGCTCGGCTGGCAGATGAACGGCATCTGCTTTTCGGCCGAGAAGGCCGCGCAGGCGAATCTCGCCGAAAACGGGATCGTCGACGTGCTCGACTGGGTCGGCCTGCCGTCGCCGGACGTCTACAGTGCGGCGCTGTCCGAATTCGTGTTCGCGGCCGGCGTGCGGCTTGCGCAGACGCGCCAGGTCGACCTGATGTACCTGTCGACCACCGATTACGTGCAGCACAAGTGCGCGCCGGGCAGTGCCGGCGCGAACGTGTTCTACGCGATGATGGACGGTTATCTCGCGCAGCTCGACGCGCTCGGCTGGGCGATCGGGCTGACGGCCGACCACGGGATGAACGCGAAGCACGATCCCGCGACGGGCCGGCCGAACGTCATCTATCTGCAGGATGCCTTCGACGGGTGGTACGGCGCGCAGGCTGCGCGCGTGATCCTGCCGATCACGGATCCGTACGTCGTGCACCACGGCGCGCTCGGCTCGTTTGCCACGGTCTATCTGGCGCCGGGTGTCGACCGGGCCGAGGCGATGTGGCGCGTCGGCGGCCTCGACGGCGTCGAGCTCGTGGTCGACAACGCAGAAGCCGCGGCACGTTTCGAGCTGCCGGCCGACCGGATCGGCGATCTCGTCGTGATCGGCCGCCGCGACATGACGCTCGGCACGCGCGAGCGCGAACACGATCTGTCGGGCCTCACGGTGCCGCTGCGTTCGCATGGCGGCGTGTCGGAGCAGGAAGTACCGCTGCTGTTCAATCGCCGTATCGAGCCGGTCGATCCTGCGCGTCGCCCGCGCAATTTCGACGTGTTCGATTTCGTGCTGAACCGGGTCGCGACATGATGGCTCACCCCCGACACGATCACCCGGCGTTTCGCGCGGAGGCGCTGCGCTGGTGCGGCACGCGCGCGACGCGCGAACGCACGCTCGACGTCATGGACCCTTACACGGGCACGCGCGTCGGTACGGTGCCGCTCGCGAGCGTCGACGACGTGCGCGCGGCATTCGACTACGCGATGGCGTACCGGCCGACGCTCACGCGTTACGAGCGTTCGGAGATCCTCGAACGCGCGGCTGCGCTTTTGCGCGAGCGTACCGAGGAAGCGTCCGACCTGATCACGCTCGAGTCGGGGCTGTCGAAACAGGACTCCCGCTACGAGATCGGCCGTGTGGCCGACGTGTTGAAGTTCGCGGCGGTCGAGGCGCTGCGCGACGATGCGCAGAGTTTCTCGTGTGACCTGACGCCTCATGGCAAGGCCCGCCGCGTGTTTTCGCAGCGGCAGCCGCTCGATGGCGTGATCGTCGCGATCACGCCGTTCAATCATCCGATGAACCAGGTGGCGCACAAGATCGCGCCGGCGATCGCGACCAACAACCGCGTGATCGTGAAGCCGTCGGAGAAGGTGCCGCTGTCGGCGCTCTATCTGGCCGACCTGCTGGTTGAAGCCGGTCTGCCGGAGCCGATGCTGCAGGTGCTGACCGGCGATCCGCGCGAGATCGCGGACGAGCTTGTCACGCACCCGCATGCGTCGCTGATCACCTTCACGGGCGGCGTGGCGATCGGCAAGGCGATTGCCGCGCGGGCCGGCTACCGCCGCATCGTGCTGGAACTGGGTGGCAACGATCCGTTGATCGTCCTCGACGATGCCGATCTCGAACGCGCGGCGTCGCTGGCGGTGCTCGGGTCGTACCGGAATTCGGGCCAGCGCTGTACGGCCGTCAAGCGGATGCTGGTGCAGCGCTCGATCGCGCCCGCCTTCACCGAATTGCTCGTCGAGAAGACGCGCGCATGGAAGTACGGCGATCCGTTCGATCCGGCGAACGAAATGGGCACGGTGATCGACGAGGACGCGGCGCGGCTGTTCGAGGCGCGGGTCGGGGAGGCGGTCGCGCAGGGCGCGCGGTTGTTGACGGGCAACGTGCGGCGCGGCGCGCTGTATGCGCCGACCGTGCTCGACAACGTCGATCCGTCGATGACGATCGTGCGCGAGGAGACCTTCGGCCCGGTATCGCCGGTGATTGCGTTCGACACGATCGACGACGCGATCCGGATCAGCAACGGGACGGCGTTCGGGCTGTCGTCGGGTGTCTGTACGGACAGCACGGCGGCGGTGGTGCGGTTCGTGAACGAGCTGAACGTCGGCACGGTGAATGTATGGGAAGTGCCCGGATACAGGATCGAGCTGTCGCCGTTCGGCGGGATCAAGGACTCGGGGCTCGGATACAAGGAAGGCGTTCAGGAGGCGATGAAGAGCTTCACGAACCTGAAGACGTTTTCGCTGCCTTGGGAGTGAATGAATGGCATTGACGGTGGAAGATATCCACGGGCTGTATCGCGAGCATGGTCATGTGGCCTATAGCGGTGAACCGGTCACGCAGCTCGAGCATGCATTGCAGAGCGGATTGCTGGCGGAAGAGGCGGGGGCTGATGAAGCGCTGGTTGCGGCGGCGTTCCTGCACGATCTCGGGCACCTGCTGAATCGCCAGGGCGAGACGCCGAGTGCGCGCGGGATCGACGATCTGCACCAGTATTACGTGCTGCCGTTCCTGCGTCCGCTGTTTTCCGACGCGGTGCTGGAGCCGATCCGGCTGCACGTCGACGCAAAGCGCTGCCTGTGCTGCACGGACGCCGGCTACTTCGAGAGCCTGTCGCCGGACTCGGTGCGCAGTCTCGCGCTGCAGGGCGGCATCTTCAGTGAAGAGGAGACGGCGGCGTTCCTGCAGCGCCCGTTCGCGGAGGATGCGCTGCGTCTGCGCCGCTGGGACGATACGGCAAAGGAAGAGGGCAAGGTGACGCCTGATCTCGATCACTATATGGAGATCGTCGCGCGCCAGGCGCGCGCTGGCTGACCGGTTGAGTTGCTTCTATATAAGACCCCGCACGCGACAGCGTGCGGGGTCTTATATTTTTTGAGAAACCCCTTGCGCAGTTCGAAGAGGGTGCTTAGAATCACGCCTCTTTCGCGCTAACGGAAACGCGGCGCGGAAGGGGAAGCGGAGCTGGTGGTGTGCTGCAGTCTTGGGCGCGCGGCTGGTGAAGAAAGTTGAACCCCGCAGTCGCAACGATGTAGTGTAAAAAGTTGTTGACGAGCTGCGAAACACGGTTCATAATCTCGCTTCTCTGCTGCTGAAAACGCAGCGCTGCTGAGAAACACGAAGTTCCTCGCAGATTGCTCTTTAAAAATTAACAGCCGATAAGTGTGGGCGCTTGATGGAAGCGAGCTGATCTTCGGATCAGATAGCAAAAGTATCAAGAGTCTCACACTAAAGTAAGTCAGGTTTATGAAGCAATTCATATTCCTGTCAGCTTTGAGTGAGCGACCGGTTCTTAACCGAACCGAAAACAGTAACAGGTTTA